>DATBXI010000213.1:0-5217 GCA_036514355.1 Desulfuromonadaceae bacterium | reverse complement strand
GGCCGTGAAGCCGGCAACAAAGAGCGGCCTCTCCCGCTCCTCCGGCTCCTGCACGTCGGTGCCGCTCAGGGTGACTACTGCCCCGTGGTGCGGGAAGAAGGCTGCGGTCGGTTTTCCCGGCAGCGCCCCGCCGTGCAGGGCGATGGGGCCGTCGTCAGGGGAGCCGAGGGATCGGGTGCCGTCAGGCAGGAGGACCGGCAGGCGCACCTCGAACCGCTCGGCGAGGCCACCGAAAAATTCGTGCAGTCCCTCCTGGGCAAGCTGCTTCACGGTCATGGCGCCCTCCTGATCCTGACCGCGCAGACCTTGAACTCCGGGATCGCGGACTCCGCGTCCAGGACGTTGTTGGTCAGGGCGTTGGCTGCCCCTTCGGCAAAATGGAACGGCATGAACACCACACCGGGAATTACCATCTCCGTGACCCGCGCCTCTGCCGTCACCTCGCCGCGCCGGCTCGCCACCAGCACCCGGTCGCGGTCCCGGATGCCGAACCTTGCCGCGTCGGCCGGGCTGACCTCCACGAATGCCCGGCGCTCCTCGCGGTCCAGCAGGTGGGTCCGGCGGGTCATGGTGCCGGTGTGCCAGTGGAAATAGGTGCGCCCGGTGGTCAATACCAGGGGGAAATCGGCATCAGGCAGCTCGGCAGGCGGCCGGTAGTCAACCGGGCTGAACCGCCCCCTGCCGCGGGTGAATTGCCCGGCGTGCAAGATTGGGGTACCGGGATGCTCCAGCTCGGGACAGGGCCACTGCAGGCCGTGGGGGTCGAGCCGATCAAAGGCAATGCCGCCGTAGATCGGGGTGAGGCTCGCGATCTCCTCCATGACAGCCGCAGGGCCTGAATAGCTCATCCCGCGGTAGCCGGCACGCTCCGCCAGGGCACAGATAATCTCCCAGTCCGGCCGGGCCTCGCCCGGCGGGTCAACCGCCTTGCGCACCCGCTGCACGCGGCGTTCCGTGGTGGTGAAGGTGCCGTCCTTCTCGGCATAGCAGGCGGCGGGGAGCACCACGTCAGCCAGGGCAGCGGTCTCGCTGAGGAAGATCTCCTGCACCGCCAGGAACTCCAGGTTCTCCAAGGCTTTGCGGGCGTGTGCCTGGTCCGGGTCGGAGATCACCGGGTTCTCCCCCATGATGAACATCCCTGCCAGGCGCCCCTCCACGGCCGCATCCATGGCCCTGGTCAGGGGAAGGCCGGGGGTGTCGGGGAGCGACTCCACCCCCCAGGCACGGGCGAAGGTCTCGCGCACCGCCGGGTCCGCGACCTTCTGGTAGCCGCTGTACACGTCGGGCAGCGCCCCCATGTCGCATCCCCCCTGCACGTTGTTCTGCCCCCGCAGCGGATTGACGCCGGTCCCGGGGCGCCCCACATTGCCGGTCAGCATGGCAAGGGAGGCGCAGCAGCGGACGTTGTCCACGCCGTGGCTGTGCTGGGTGATCCCCATGGAGTAGACGATCATGGCCGACTCGGCTGCCGCGAAGAGCCGTGCGGCGGCCACGATCTGATCGGAATCGAGGCCGGTCACGCTCGCCGCCCGCTCCGGGGTCCAGCCGGCGACGGCGGCTGCCAGTGCTTCATAATTCTCGCAACGGTCTTTGACAAAGGCGCTGTCAACGAGCCCCTCGGCGATGATGACGTGCATCATCCCGTTCAGCAGGGCCACGTCGCTGCCGTTTCGATGCCTCAGATGCAGGTCGGCATGCCGGGCCAGGCGGATGCGACGGTTGTCCGCCACGATCAGGCGTGTCCCTTTCCTTGCGGCGTTGAGGATCCGCGAGCCGATGAGCGGATGCTGCTCGGTGGTGTTGGAGCCGATCACGAGGATAAGATCGGCCTGGTCGATGCAGTCGACGGAATTGGTCATGGCGCCGGAGCCGAAGCTCTCGGCCAGACCGGTCACGGTGGAGGAGTGGCAGAGGCGGGCGCAGTGGTCGATGTTGTTGGTCCCGAACACGGCGCGGGCCAGCTTCATCAGGAGGTAGTTCTCCTCGTTGGTGGCCTTGGCGGAAGAGGCGAACATCAGGGCATCGGCGCCGCGGCGCTCCCTGATCTCGCCCAGACGCTCCGCAACCAGGCCGAGCGCTTCTGCCCACGAGGCGGGCACAAGCTCGCCGTTTCGGCGGACAAGCGGTGTGGTGAGGCGGTCCGGGTGCTGGACAAAGGCGTAGGCGTTCCATCCCTTGATGCAGAGGCCGCCGGCGTTGACCGGATGGGTAGCGCTCGGCTCGACCCCCACCAGCCGCCCATTCAGCCTGACCAGGTAGAACATGCAGCCGACGCCGCAGTAGGGGCAGACGGTCAGGGTCTTTCTCATCCCGCCGCCCCGCATCACAAGGCTCCTCGCAGATGCTCGATCTCGCTCAGCCAGAAGACGGGCCCGTCCTGACAGCAGTAGAGGTGCTCGATGGCGCAGTGGCCGCACTTCCCCACCCCGCAGCGCATCTGGCGCTCCAGCGAGACTGCGATCCGCTCCGGACCGAGCCCCTTCTTCTCAAGCTCCGCCAGCACGGCCCGATACATGACCGGCGGTCCGACCATCACCGCCACAGTGGTTGCCGGATCCACCGCGAGCGGCGGAATGAGGGCGGTGATCAGTCCCGTGGAACCGCGGTAGCAGTCCCCATCTTCCGCATCGACTCGGTCCACGGTCCGGCTGCAAGCGAACCGGGCCGACGCCTCCCAGGCGTCAAGATCCTCCCTGAACATGACGCTCGCCGGGTTCTTGGCGCCGTAGAGGATGGTGACGCCGCCGAACGCATGGGGTCGGTCCTCGCAGTACTGGATCAGCGAACGCATCGGGGCCAACCCGCAGCCGCCGGAGATGAGAAGCAGATCCTGCCCGGCGAGGCGCTCAAGGTCAAAGGGGCGGCCAAAGGGGCCGCGGATACCGATCGTGTCCCCGGCTGTGAGTTGGTGCAGGGCGCCGGTCAGGCTGCCGACGCGGCGCACCCCCAACTCGAAGAATCCTGCACGGGTCGGCGACGAGGCAATCGAGATCGGCGCCTCTCCCCAGCCGGGGAGCGAGACCTGCACGAACTGTCCCGGCAAATGGCCGAGCGGCCTGCCGTCCGCCAGTCGCAGCCGAAACAGCTTCTCGTCCGGCGTCAGGTCGCGGACACTGACAATCTCGCACGGCTCCGGTGCGTACAGCGAGCGGGGTAGATCATGGATGGGACGCCCAGTTATGGATTGAGTGGCTGGGTTCACTATCAAAATACCTAAATACGAGAAACCGAACGGCAATAGAACGCGGATTTTCACGGATGCGACGGATTTACACGGATTTTTCAAACAACAAATCTTTTTTGTTTAATCCGCGTAAATCCGTTCAAATCCAGCCTTTTCCGCGTTCCATTGCCTTTGCTTTGTTCTTGTCTGGTTCCGGCCGATCCGGCTAGGCTTTAGGCTGCTATAAATGAGCAGCAGTAGTCCGTGACCGTTGCCACCCGCATCACGAAGGCGGAATTGGCCGGCACGTTGAAGGACTCGCCCCCCGTGACCCGCTTCCAGCCCGTGTCCCCTTTCATCTGCCACTCCAGGTCGCCGGACATGATCTCCATGATCTCTGCCAGCCCCGTGGAGAACTCATACTCCCCCGGTTGCATGACCCCCAGGGTCTTTTTGCTGCCATCGCCGAACAGCACGGTCCGGCTGACCACACGGCCGTCAAAATAGATGTTGGCCTCTCTTACCACTGTCACGTTTGTGAATTCCGACATGCTGCCTCCTGGTAGTTGTTGTGTTCCGATCTCAAATCAAGGGGGGAATCAGGGCGAGACGGTTATACCCGCAATCCGCCTGTTGAGGCAAAGAAAAAAACGCCCGCCGCGTTATGCCGCGGAGGGCGTTTTAAGTACGAGCTGCCTGACGGAGACCTTGCCTAGTAGAATGTTCCGCGCAGGATGTCGGCTTTCCAGGTGATCGTGCTCTGGCGGGTTGTCGGAGATTCCACCAGGTCGGGCATGATCCGCGGCACGGCAATCCGTACCCCGCCCTTGCCGATTTCCGCAAAGGCGCGGGAGGATTTCGCGACACCGTAGCCGGCACCCACCACAACGCCCGCAGCCGCACCATAGCCCAGGTTTTCCATGTGGTCGGCGGGTTTCTTGGTAAAGGCTGTCAGCGCCAGTCCCACCAGAGTCCCGGCCGCACCTCCATAGAAGGCATCCAGAAAGATCTCACGGAAAGCATTCTCCTCGGCAAAGGCGGCGGGCGCCGCACTCAGCAGGGAGACGAGCGTGAGCAGGGAGATGATGCGTGCGATGCGGTTCATGGACCTTCCTCGGGTACGGGATACCGGACATGTAGCAAGGATAGGGCCAACTTCCCAACCGTTTCGCCGAACACCTCCGGGGCACCGTCCCATGGGCCGTCGCAGGGGGCGACCGGAGGCAGGGGGGAGGTTCAATGGGGAGGTGTCGCTTTTTTATGTGTTGTTTTCGACACAGGTGTGCGGTTTTTTGACAGGATCAAGTGACTCGCCAGGGTGCGCTCATCATCCGCAGTGGTGATCTCCCCATCGAGCCGCGCCGCCAGCAAGCGCTCCTTGACGTCCCGGAAACGGGGGCCGGCGGCCAACCCCAGGGACTGGAGTGCGGTGCCGTCCAGGGCGGGGCGCACGAGCCGCAGGTGGGTCAGGTAGAGGGAGACGAAGCGCCGCACCTCGTCGCGAACGGCCTTGGCGGCCAGGTACAGGAGCATCTCCAGGGGCAGTCCGTGGAACCACGCGTAGATCTCGCTCCGGCGGACATCCGGCCCGCGCTTCAAGCGGCGCTGGATGGTGTCCAGCATGCTCAAGGCATGGCGCCGCTCCCCGAACACCCTGTTCATGACGCGTCCCGGTATGGACAGCCGGCGGCAGGCGTCCAGGAACTCCTCGGGCCTGAGCCCGTCGCACAGGGCCAGGTAATAGACCTGCCACTGGTCGCAGGGGTCGGCCAGGTAAAGCAGGCGGAACCAGGCCAGCACCTGGGCCGTCTCGTGGATGACCCGTTCCGTCTCCGGCACCACCTTCAGGCCGGGATGGATGAACGGCAGCAGCCCCAGGTGCGCCATGCGGCCGATGGCGCCGGCGGGCTCCCGCTCCTCCAGGATCAGCACCAGCTCGTTCAGGAGCCGCGTCCCCCCCACCCGTTCGAGGACGTTCATGCGCACGGCGTTGCGGATCAGGCTCTCGGTGTGGGTCGCAATGCGGAACCCCAGACGCTGCTCGAAGCGGATGG
>DATBXI010000212.1:0-15582 GCA_036514355.1 Desulfuromonadaceae bacterium | reverse complement strand
TAGGAGACCACCTGTCCCACCTGGATACGGCGAAAGTAGACCGGCGAACCGATATCCAGCGAACCGAGATCCACGCTATGCAGCTGGAAGCGGGTCCCCGGCACATCCATGGCGACGACCGGCGCCGCTTCCAAGCCGGTGAACGCCCGTTGCGGCTGTTTGGATCGGCCGACGTCAACACCGATGTAGGAGCCGCCCATCAGGGTCCCGAGACCGGTGATACCACCCCCGGATATCCGGGGCCGAACCACCCAGAACTTGGTGTCCTCGACCAGGTAGGGTGTAACCTCCTTCTTCAGTTCGACGGTCGCAATCACGCGCGTGATGTCCTTGGCGATGGTGACATCTTTGACCAGGCCGACCTCGACATCCTTGTACTTGACCTTGGTCTTTCCGGCCTCCAGCCCTTCGCCGGTCTTGAAGGAGATCGTGATGGTCGGCCCCTTCTGCAGGTAGGTCTTGACCACCAGGGTGCCACCGATGATGGCAGCCACGATCGGTATCAGCCAGACCAGTTGCAGCGAGAATCGCTTCCTGGGCTCGGGCACTGCCTCGGGGATGCCGTTCAACTCGGGTTCTTGCCGCATGTCACTCATGATCGATTCTCTCTTTCTGTAGGGTCCCAAATCAGGCGCGGATCGAACTCCATGGCGGCGAACATGGTCAGCACCACCACCGCGCCGAAGGCCAGCGCCCCGGGTCCGGCATTGATGGTCGCCAGGGCTCCGATCTGCACCAGAGCAGCCAGGATGGCAACCACGTAGATATCCAGCATCGACCAGCGGCCTACCAGTTCGACGACCCGGTAGAGCTTGGCCCTCTGCATCGGCTGCCAGGTGGAGCGCGGCTGGACTGAGATCAACAGCAGGGTCAGGGCAATCAGCTTGAGCAGCGGCACCATGATGCTGGCGATGAACACCACCAGGGCCAGGTCCCATGATCCCGAACGCCACAGGTAAATAATCCCGCTCATGATGGTGTCCGCCTGGGCACCGAACAGGGAACTGGTTTCCATGATCGGCAGGACGTTGGCGGGGATGTACAGGATGTAGGCGGCGATCAGGAACGCCCAGGAACGGGCCACACTGTTCGGTTTGCGAACATGAAGCGGCGCTGAGCAGCGTGGGCAGTGGAGAGTTCGGCCGTTACGATCTCCCCGGGAGAGCAGGCCGCAGACATGGCAGGAGAGCAGACCGCGGGCGGCAGCTGTTACCGGCGCATCACTCATTGGGTGCCTCCCCGTCGAGGCGCAGAGTGCACCCGGTTCCAGATGTCATGGACATTGACTGATGACGCCGTTGCAGTCATCAGCAGGGTGAGAACACCCAGTGACCAGAGGGCGATGCCGGGGATCAGGGTCCCGTAGTGGGTGAGCTTTACCAGCGCCACGATCACTCCGATGATGAACACTTCCACCATCCCCCATGGGTTGAAGAGCTGCAGCAGACGCATGACAAGGGTAAAGCCGGCGGGAATGCGTCCGCGCTTCAGCGCCAGAAGGATATGGATCATGATTGCGAGAACAGATGAAGGCGCCAGAAACGTGGTGAAGAACACGAGTCCGGCAACCGGCCACATGCCCTGATTCCACAAGATATGAACAGCGCTGACGAGCGAGGTGTCATTGCGCGTCGTCTGGATCTGGAGGCCGATGATGGGAAACATATTGGCGAGGATGAACACAACTGCGGCTGCCAGTGTCAGGGCCAGCGTATGGTCGATGCTCCTGTTTTCGACGCGGTACAGCTTCGCCCCGCACCGGGCACAGCGGGCCACCCCGCCGGGCGGCAGCGGGATCTCCCGCTGGAGCAGGTCACACTCGTGACAGGCTATGACGGTCATCGGACTGCTCATGAATTCACCTACCTTATCCAGCGATGCCAGTGGCCGCCAGCCACAAGCGGCGTTGCCGTCAGTTCGAACCTGAGAGGCTCCTGCAAGGCATTGACCGCCGGATACAAGGAGAAAATCCGCTTGGTCAGCGTCAGGGCCGTAACAGCGATGCTGTGCGATTCATCGCTCCAGTCAGGCCTCCCCGAACGGACACCGTGCCATTCCAACCGGGCCTGGCGAAGCAGCTGGTTGAGGGTACGCGCACGCATTTCCGGTTCCTTTCGTAGATAGCATCGCTTTTTCCTCCAGTTGTTTTTGTTGTGATTTCACCCTTTGGCGCTTTGCCGGTTACTGACGTTGATTCTGCTCACCTTCGCGGGTGGTCGTCTCCTCAGAAGACCTCCGGGATGAACTTGAACGGATAGTCGGGCGACTTGTACTTACCCAATTTCTGCCGGCTCGGAAGCTTCACCTTTTCGCGCGGCACCTCCTCGTAGGGAATCCTGCCGAGGAAGTGGGTAATGACATTCAGCCGCGCCCGCTTCTTGTCGTCCGATCTCGCCACGTACCACGGCGCCCACGGCGTGTCGGACGCCGCGATCATCTCGTCGCGCGCCCTGGTGTAGTCGTCCCAGCAGCTGAATGACTTGATATCCATCGAGGAGAGCTTCCAGATCTTGCGCCCGTCGTCGATCCGCCCCTCTAACCGGCGGGTCTGCTCTTCCGGGCTGACCTCCAGCCAGTATTTGAGCAGGATGATCCCCGAGTCACACGCCAGCCTCTCGAAGTGCGGTACCACCTCCAGGAACTGTTTGACCTCCTCCTTGGTGCAGAAACCCATCACCCGTTCGACCCCTGCCCGATTGTACCAGCTCCGGTCGAAGATCACCACCTCGCCGGCCGACGGGAGATGCGGCATGTAACGCTGGGGGTACATCTGCGTCTTCTCCCTCTCTGTCGGGGCCGGCAGAGCCACGACCCGGAAAACACGGGGACTGACGCGCTCGGTAATCGCCTTGATCGTCCCCCCTTTGCCGGCGCCGTCGCGCCCCTCGAAGACGATGCAGACTTTGAGCCCCTTGTATTTGACCCATTCCTGGAGCTTGACCAGCTCCACGTGCAGCTTGGTCAGCTCCTTCTCATACTCCTTGTTCTTCAGCTTTTCGCCTGCTTTTGGGCCGTTTCCCAGCACCTTTTCCTCTCCCTTTTCAACTTTCATGCGTGTCGCTCCTTTCTGCGCGGTTCTCATATCCCGCCCGCCGTGACAAACGCACAGGTGAAAAAGAGCTGACGAGTGCGATGGCCAATCCTTTCGGTAGAAAGGGAGCCACTCCAGCATGGGAACTATCATGCCGAGACTGAGTTTGCCGCGGTTGTTGAACTTTTCTCCTGAATTCTTCTATTTTGCATCGATAATATGTAACCTCTGAAGGAAGCGGGCAAACTCCCGGATTATCTGCAAGTCCTCTTCGGGTATTCCGTCAGGGTCGAAATGCATGACGTCATTTCTGATTCTCCTTACATTCTCAAACTTCTCCATGCAGGTTTTACGATCGACGGTAATGTTCAGCTTGTTCCATCGCTCCGGGTTTTCAAGAAGCCTTTTGTACTCTCCGTAAGTAAGGTCTGCAACAGAGGTGACTACGCGTTTCGAGTCTACAGGGTCTTTTGCCGACATTAATTCTGTGGGGGTAAACCGTTGGCTGATGACTCGTCGCAAGTGGTTTTCTATTTCTCCAAGCAACAAGAATGGCTCTGCCAGTTGTTGAAATTGCAGGCTCAGGTCACTTGCTGTGACGATGCCCGAAATCTTCTGATCATGTCCACGAACCAGCACATACTGGTGTTCCGCAATGATACCGATTGCTGAGATAAGTGATGCATCTGAACGAATCTCATGATGTTCTTCCATAAACTCACGAGCAACGGACCAGTTCTTACCCATGGCCAGGCGACTGCCGATAGATGCCCAGGTAACAATTCCTTTAACGTCTCTTTCTCTTGTCATCACCGGCAATTGGGAAAAGTCATTTGTCAGCATATGAGTAATGGTCTCTTCCAACTTAGCTTCGGGTGATACGGATAGAGGTTTACGAGTTGAAGCAGCAAGCCTGCTAATACGATATATCGGGTCGACGTCTGCTGGAGGTGGCAACTTTTCTTCTCCTTTTTCACATTTCATGAAGATATCACCATTCTTTGCGATCCTTTTGTCCCACCCGTCGTTATAGGCTCGCAACCAACCGGAGAGCTTCCGTGCGGTGGCCGACCCGATAGAACTTCTGCTAATCTACAGCTGCTTGCAGCTGAAACCGCTCCACCGCCTCATCAAGCGTGAAAAACATCCGCTCATCGCCTAACCGCTCCCAGAGCGGAGACCGCTGGATCACCTCCAGAACATAGGGATTCATCGCCACCAGTGAGATGTCAATGGGGCCGGCAGTCGCGGCGCGGACTGTTTTAGGACGAACATGAGGGCCAGCATCGCCAGGGCGAGCATCAATGGGAAGGGATGTCTCCGGCAGGTGTCTGAGTATGGAGACGATATCCTGAAAAAAACCGGCCTTGGTGATATGCACGTCCAGGAGCTTGGGGACCTGGTCCAGCACGATGGCCAGGCCGATTCCCGCCTTGAAGCCGATAAGCACCGGGTCGGAGATCAGGTTGGCCAAGGCGCCGAGGCGAAGGAGCCCCCCCAGCAGCAGAAAAGCCCCGACCAGGAGCGACAGGGTCGCGGACGCCGACAACAGCCTGGTTGCGTCGCCGCCGGAGGCAACCGCAGCGAGAGTGCTTGACGCCAGGATGGCAATGGTGGAACTGGTCGCCACGTCGAAACGAAGCCATTCCTTTTGGTACGAAGGGAGCCACTCCATTATGGGAAGTATCTTTCTGAGCCTGTTCATTGTCATTGCACCTCTTGACAGGTCTTAGAAAACAAAGTTTCAGCTACGACAGAATTAGGGCTATTTCATACATTTCAATCCTCCGGCGGGTGGAGGCTACCTCCTCCCGCCGGGAAACAACAACCTGTCAGGGTTGAACGAGGGGAATCGCCGACATCACTTGAACATCTATCAACATCCCGAGATGACGGTCGATCTGGATGAACCGTGCCGTCTTCTTGGTGGAAAGGACCTTGGAAAAGATCGGGATGTACTTGAGCCGCAACTGGACTTCGGCATCATCCGCCTGGAGCCATCTCTTGAGGAGGCTCTGGGCCTGGGCATCGGTCAGGGTGTCGTAGTTCCCGGAATATTCCTTGATCAGGGCCGCCCGAATGTCGTTGTTCTTGATCGTTTCCGCCGTGTATTCATCATACACCGGCCAGAACTTCAGCGCCTCGGCCTCGGTTAGCTGCATATTCGCGGAGACGATCTGTTTTTTCTGCGACCGCAGGTTTTGCAGCTGCAACTTGATCTCCTCATCGTCCATCGACAGTTTCGTGGGCCTCTGCGCTAACACTTTCGTAGGCGTCTGCGCGAACAGGACGCCGGCATTCAGCAGCAGTGCGCCGCCCATCAGTACGGCAATAATGGATTTCCGCATCATCTTCTCCTCTGTGTGGTGTGATGTTCTCACGGGCAGGTCCGTGGAATCGGGTTACTTGTGTACGACTGCATGGCAACCATTGCATTATCTGAGTATTTTCAACTCCCGCTCCTGGCTGAACAGGTATCGGACCATGTAGTATTCAAACGGATAGTCGCTGTCAAAATACCGGAAGCTTTCCCTGTAGCGGAGATCCACTGTTTCCAGAGCGGTGGTCCCCCTCTCGATATCGGTGCGGGCTCCTGTCCCGCCGAACGGATCGATTGCGTTCGCGATAGCCCAGCGCACGCCGCCATCCACGGCAATCCCACCCGTCGTTATAGGCTCGCAACCAACCGGAGAGCTTCCGTGCGGTGGCCGAACCTGACAGAACTTCTGCTAATCTACAGCTGCTTGCAGCTGAAACCGCTCCACCGCCTCATCAAGCGTGAAAAACATCCGCTCATCGCCTAACCGCTCCCAGAGCGGAGACCGCTGGATCACCTCCAAAACACGGGGATTCATCGCCACCAGTGAGATGTCGGTTCCGGCTTCCCGGACCACCTGTTCACCTTCGGTCAGCATCATGAGCGCGGTGTATTCCAGGTCGGGCACCGCGCTCAGGTCCAGGATCAGTACCTGGGGAGTGAACTCGGCGATGAGCTCCCGTATCCTCTGGGTGAGGCGCGGGGCATTGGCAAAGAATATCGCCCCTTCAGGCCGCAGCAGCAGAAAACCCGGATAGGTTTCGTCCTCCGGATGCGCGGGAGACAGGGGACGGAAGACATTGGTCCCCGGTTTGCGCCCCAGCAGATGGATCGGGTGGCTATTGGCGCGTACGATGAGCGACAGCATCGACACCAGCACCGCCACCAGGAGTCCGTTCAAGGTACCCAGCACCATCACCCCGAAAGCGGCGATAAGGGCCCAGTGAAATTCCATGGTCCTGATGCTGTGGACGGCGCGAAACTCCGCCGGACTGATCAGGCCGGCACTGGCGATGATGACGACGACTGCCAGGGTGGCATTGGGCATCATCCCGAAGAGGGGGGCCAGGAAGAGCAGCGTAGCCATGATGACCGCGGCGGTCACCACGCCGGAGATCTGGCTGACCGCGCCCGCGGCCTGATTCACCGCCGTCTGCGACGTTCCCCCTCCGCCGGGCATGCCGTGAAAGAAGCTCCCGACGAGATTTGCCAGGCCGGTCGCCACCAGTTCACGATTGCCTTCCGGGGGGAGATCGCCCTTATGAATGAAGGCGCGCCCCGCGGCTGCCGTCTCGACAAAACTCATGAGGGCGATGCCGAGGGCCGCCGGCCAGAGCTGCCTCATCAAGGACAGATCGGGGAGGGCGACGGGCGGCAGTCCGGCCTGGACGGTCCCCACAAGCGAGAGGCCCAACCTGTCGAGTCCGGCAAAGCCCGACAGGGCAATGCCGGCCGCCACGGTTATCAAGGGGGCCGGCAGCCTCGGTGCGAAGCGTTTGAGGCCGAGCATGAGGGCCAGCATTGCCATGGCGAACATCAAGGTGGGCAGGGAAGTTTCCGGCAGGTGTCTCAGTATCGATACGATATCCGGGAAGAAACCGGACTTGGTGATATGCACGTCCAGGAGCTTGGGTACCTGGTCCAGCACGATGACCAGGCCGATCCCGGCTTTGAAGCCGATAAGCACCGGGTCGGAGATAAGGTTGGCCACCGCGCCGAGCCTGAGGACGCCTCCAATCAGCAGGAAGGCTCCCACCAGGAGCGACAGGGTGGCGGACGCCGGCAGCAGTCTCGTAGCGTCGCCGGTGGGTGCAACCACAGCAAGAGCGCTTGACGCCAGGATGGCGATGGTGGAACTGGTTGTTACACTGAGAAGCCGCGAGGTCCCGAAAGCCGCGTAAACCACCAGCATCACCAGCGAGGTATAAAGCCCCGCCACCAGCGGCAGGCCTGCTATGGCGGCATAGGCCATCGCCTTGGGGATGATCACCGCTGCCGCCGTAAGGCCGGCCATCAAATCGCAACGAAGCCATTCCTTCCGGTAGGAAGGGAGCCACTCCATCATGGGAACAATCTTTCCAAGCCTGCTCATCACATCGCTCCTCCTTCTTTCCGCCCCGGTTTCATGCCCGGCAAGGCGCCGTTCGTTAAGCACACGCTTTCTGCCCCGGCGACAGCGAAAACCTGATAACGTCCAGAAGTTTCTCCATATCCAGCGGCTTGGAAAATATTCCTGATATGCCCGCACGTATAGCCGCCTCGACAATGTTTGAGATGTTGCTTGCCGTTACTATAACGACCCGCATATCAGAACACTGCTCTCTCACCTTGCTCGCCAACTCCACGCCGTTTATTTCCGGCATATTGAAATCGGTAATCATCATTCTGAACGTTTCCTGTTCCAGCATCTCTAGCGCCTCATTCCCGCCTGACGCCGCACAGACGTCAAACCCCTCATATTCAAGGCACATGCTGAATAGCCGCAGGTAATGGATGTCGTCATCGACTACAAGGATGTCACGTGTCTTCATTTCAAAATTCCTTTCCTGATGGTTGTATGACTTTCCCGGTTGCCGCCGCCTTACCTGATGATTTTCAACTCCCGCTCCTGGCTGAACAGGTATCGGACCATGTAGTATTCAAACGGATAGTCGCTGTCAAAATACCGGAAGCTTTCCCTGTAGCGCAGATCCACTGTTTCCAGAGCGGTGATCCCCGTCTCGATATCGGTGCGGGCTCCTGTCCCGCCGAACGGATCGATTGCGTTCGCGATAGCCCAGCGCACGCCGCCATCCACGGCAAGTCCGCCTGCGCTCCGGGCCGTGTTCGGACCGAGGATGGGCAGGACCAGGTACGGCCCGGTACCGACCCCCCAGGTTTCGAGGGTCCGGTCGAAGTCCTCGTTCTCCCGCCTCCAGCCAAAGGCGGTTGCCGGGTCAAAGAGCCCCCCTATCCCGATGGTCGAGTTGGTCAGAAACCGCCCCAGGGTCACCAGGGATTTCTTTCCCTTTGCTTGCAGGATGCAGTTGTAGAAGGTCCGGATCTCGCGGAGGTTGGTGAAAAAGTTGCTGACTCCGGTCCGGGCGACGCGGGGGACAACCGTTTCGTACCCGGCGACGACCGGCAGGAGTACGAAACGGTCGGCCTCATAGTTGAACTTGTACATACTCCTGTTGAGGCCTTCCCATGGATCACGCGTCCGCGACACGTTTTCGTCGTCGCTGAATTCGCTCACCATGTGCATCGGTGGCGCCTCTCCGGGGAGGAGGGCACTCCTCCCGGCACAGCCGGAGAAGATCAGGACCAAAGCGGTAATGATAATCAACTTAATCGCGCTGCTGTACATACCGTACCTCATGTTGTCTACCACGTTGACGAGTTGAGCCAATTGATCAAAAAGGCCATGTTGTCACGATATTCGAGATTGCCGAGGTGCCCGCCGTGGGGATAGACCTTGAGGCGGAGGCCGAAGACCCGGCGCAGGTAGTCGAGTTCGCCCGGAGCCAGGATGAAGTCATCCGCGTTGGTGATCACCCCTATCTTCGCGGAGGAGACGAGGTAACTCTCGATGCTTTTGAGGCTCAACGCTTCGACAAGCTCCTCCCTGGTGAGGCCGGGATACCTGCTCTGGAAATAGGGGACGAAATACTCGTCGAAGTAGTCCAGGAAGGAGAGATGCAGGGAGGTCCAGAAGTAATCATCCAGGGAGTCGCTGTTTCTCAGATCCCTGTTCTTCGGCACCACGTAGCCGCCATGGGTCATGACGTCGGAAGCGAAGATCATCCCGGCGGAACTGATGCGGAAGGAGACCGCGATCATCCCCCCTGTTTCGTCCCGGTTCAGGATCTGGGCCTGGTACGCCGCAAAGAGGAAATCGTCGTCGATGGCAACGAAGTCACCTTTGCGGTAGAAGTCGGTACTTTTCGCCATTACGCCGTTGTAGAACGCTCCGATCCTCCGGGGGCCTCCGGGGATGCGATCAAGCAACCCCTCTATCCTTGACACGGAGTTGTAGAGGCTCACCGCCGGGTTGAGCATCAATACCCTGCGGAAATCGAAGACCTTTCGCCCCTCGTCCAGCTTGGCGACAAAGGCGGCCTCGGTCCCGCCGAGGCTGTATCCGGCTAGGAGGAAATGGGAGACCTCGATGTGTCCCTTGCATTGGTTCCAGATATGCTCCATGACCCGATAGAGATCGGCGGCGTCGTCGGGCAGATGCCCGGGGACATGGGTGGTGGAGGCGTCTATGATGAAGTTGGGAAACGTCGGCGAGGGGAGCGCGATTACGTGGAACCCCGCGTGGTAAAGGTTCGCCATAAGGGCGACTATCTTCGCCGACCTGCTGCTGCCGCCGGTCCCGGCGATGAGGAAGACCAGGGGGGCTTTGTGGTCCTGGAACGCCACCGTGTAACGCAGCCCCCGGTCATAAAAGAAGATGTCCGGCTTTTCCTGATCCGTTTCCAGGATCATGGTCTTGACCGGAATATCCCTGGTAATATCCGGCTTCAGGTTTTTCGGTGTTCCCAGAATCGATGCCGCATAGGGGTCATCGATAGGATAACCGTAATCTGCGTTTCCTGCCCAAGTCAGAGCCGGTGCAAGAAGAAGCAAGCAAAGGATAATGCGTACTGTAAGGTTCATGGTGATTGCCTCACTCTGAAAAACCGTAGGAATTCCTGACCACATACCGTGGTCTCTTGCGTACTTCCTGATAAATCCGTCCCACATACTCGCCCACGATGCCGATGCCGAGAATGATGATCCCGACGAAGAAGAACAGGATTGCAAACAGGGTGAAGACCCCCTCGACTTCTGCTCCGACCCAGAAACGGCGGAGCAGCAGAAACAAAGCAAAAGCCAGAGACAAGACCGAAATCAGAATTCCGGACAGGGCGAACAGTTGCAGCGGCATTACGGAAAAGCCGGTCATCAGATCAAAATTGAGGCGAATAAGTTTGTAGAGAGAGTACTTGCTCTCCCCTGCGGTCCGTTCCGCGTGACCTACCTCAATTTCCACGGGATTGGAGGCGAACGACTGGGCCAGGGCTGGAATGAATGTTGTAGACTCGCCGCACCGGTTGATGTTCTCGACGACTCCTCGCCCGTAGGCCCGCAGCATACAGCCGTAGTCGTTCATGGCCATGCCGGTCATCTTGTTGGTTGTGATATTGACAATGCGGGAGGCTAGCCGGCGAAACAGGGAATCCTGCCGGTGACGGCGGATAGTTCCTACCACGTCGTGTCCTTTCTCGATCTCCGCCACAAGACGAGGAATCTCTTCGGGCGGATTCTGCAAGTCAGCGTCGAGAGTAACGACAATCTCACCACGGGAAGCCTCGAATGCGGCCAGGATGGCCATGTGCTGACCAAAATTGCCGTTGAGTTCCAAAACCTTGACGCCGGTAAACTCCCGCACCATGTTTTGCATAATGTTAAGTGAACGGTCTCGCGAACCGTCATCGACAAGGATGATCTCAAACGATTTGCCCAAGGCCTGAATCGAAGGATACAGGCGTTCCGCCAACGGTCCCAGACTGTCTTCTTCATTGTGGACCGGAACAACAATGCTCAGATATGGTTGACTACTGTTTGTTTTCATTGACTTTCTTTCGTACGTTCTCAGTGGTGACATGGAGGTATCGTTACATCACCATGTTGATGAACAAAAAATCGAAACAGGGAAAGTGAGAACAGATAGGGATCTCCCATGGGCGATACCCGCCAGTCCGTTTTGAGCGAGTGAGACAGGGCAAACTCTGGCCACCACGTTTGCCGCTCACTCCAGTCGGCAAGCGCTGTAAAGCCTTTATTTGATAAAATGTTGCCATCCGGCACTGATACTAAGGCCGTAAAGTAGCGGTTGATGAAATCGCGGGTCATCATTGCCGCACCTCTGCTGTGGTGCTGACCAGTGTACGGGCTGATGCAGGTTCCTCATTGCAGATAAGCACGTCTTTTCCTTTTTGCCCCAGAACTGTGGCCTTTGGAGTAAGTCGGGGGCTGATTCGCTCGTAATCGGTTTTCTTCATGAGCGCCGTGACTTGGTGTTCCTCCCGCCATAAGCGTATGAAGTCCGCTTCGTCCAGAAACCAGCCGGACTGGTCCCCCTGTCTGCTGCCGAAATCCAGTTCGCCCCTGCCGCCGACCACCACAACCCTCCTGCCGGTGTAGAACGGCAGAGACTGTTCGTAGCCACAGGCCACCAGACTTCCTTCCAGCGGCGCTGCCTGCTTGGCAAGCAGCGCCAACTCCTTCGATGACTTCTTCAGGGCGATCCCCTCCATGAACGTCTGCAGTCCGACAGTGGCCAGGAGGCAGGAACCGAGACATAGCACGGTAAATTGCGTCATGCTTTCCTTTCGCCGAGCGAGCATCATTGCAATGAACAGGGTGGCGGTTACACAGGCTGCCGTTGCCCCACCGGCATGGGAAAGGATCGGCTGTTTCGTCAAAAGCGAACTGCCGGGCCGCACCAATCCCGATCCGGTCAGGACTGGCGCCAGCTCCCGCACATGGGGATACAGGGCCGCCGCCACCGTCATCAGCACCAGGAGTCCCGCCAGGATGCCCTGCTCCCAGGTGAATGTCGCTCCCTGCTCCCGCTGCGCCGTCACATCGGCGAACATCTTTCCCAGCAGCATGGCCAGAGGCGGAAACACCGGGAGGATGTATGGGACCAGCTTGGAGTGCGATGCCGAGAAGAAGAGAAAGATCACCGCGGCCCATATCAGCAGGAAGACCAGGCGCTCCCCATCGGCATGCCGGCGTTCCTTCCAGGCTTGCGCAACGGCCCGCACTATGAACAGGGACCAGGGGAACATGGTGGCCAGCAGCACCGGAAGGAAAAACCAAGGGGGCTGATAGCGGCCGTGGACGGTGGTGAGAAAGCGTTCTAAGTGCTCGTGGATAAAGAAGAACCGTGGGAATTCCGGATTGCGCAGCGACACCAGCACGAACCAGGGGACCGTGACCGCCAGGAAGAGGAACGTGCCGCTGACGACTCGCATCTCCTTCAGCAGATTCCGCCGCCTGAACAGCGCCAGATGGATGACGATGATGCCAATGGGGAAGACCAGGCCGATCAACCCCTTCGTGAGCACGGCCAGCGCCGCGAACAGATAGAACAAGTAGTAGTAAGGTCCCTTGTGACGTTCGCGGTCATCGGCAGCCACAATGAAACAGCAAAGTGCGGCGGACAGGCAAAAAGTCAGGGTCATGTCGGTCAGGTTGATGCGTGACTGGGCGACAAAGCCGGTCGTGGAGCCGAGGATCACCGCGGAGAACAGCCCTTCGCGCTTGCCGAACAGCTTGCGGGCGGTATGGTAGACCAGCAGCACGGTCAAAAACCCTGCCAGGGCGCCTGCAAAACGGGCTGCAAACTCGTTCATGCCGAATACTTTGAAGGAAAGCGCGGTGAGCCAGTAATGCAGGGGCGGCTTCTCGAAATAATGGACATAGTTCAGAGTCGGTGTGATGAAGTCGGCTTTCTCCAGCATCTCCCGCGGTATCTCGGCGTAGCGTCCCTCGTCCGGCTCGATGAGTCCCGCGCGGCCGAGGAACAGGAAAAAAGGGCCGAAGAAGGCAGCGGCAAGGATCACCAGATCGTGCAGACGTGAATATTCGTTATTGGAAAAATAGGATGTTGCTCTCATATGCGCCTCGCCACAGAGTTAGTAACCCGCACACCGGTCGCCTGTTATCTTTTGCAATGTTGTGATGTTTTGCTCCGGCAAGGGCTGTTCGTTACTCATTCGGCATTTCCTTTCGCAGGAGATGAGGTCATCGTGCCGAAATGGCCTTTCTGAAGATCGTCCTCAAAATGGAGAAGCCAATACGACCCGTAACCAGCCGTATATGTCCGGCAGGAATTTTGTCTCACATGCCGTATGACAACCGTCGAAACCAACCGGTACGCTCGTCCGTTCCTTCCGAAGAAATAGAGATTTGATATCTCAAAATCGTCACTGGAATGACCGTTGGCACGACTGATACGGAAAATTTCACTGTACTCTTCCGATGACAGCATTTCCGCCTCCTAAACGAACTTGAACCTCTGCACCAGCACTTGAAGGGTACCGGCGTCCGATGCCAATTGGGCCGATGCAGCCGCGATTTCATTCACACCCTGCGCGGTTCGACTGACGACATCGGTAACATTCTGAACATTCATGGTTATCTCGCCCGTCACCGCGGTCTGTTCTTCAGCCGCTGTCGCAATCTGGTTGATCTGCATGGTGACTTCATTGATTTGGCTCAGGATGTCATCGAGGGCTTTTCCCGACTCATGGGAAGCCGCCGTACCCTTCTCCACCTCCACCACGCCTTCCTGCATCGCCGTGACGGCGCCCATGGTCTCGCTCTGGATGGTTTTGATCATTCCAGCGATCTCTTTGGTCGCCTTGGTGGTTCTCTCGGCCAGTGCGCGCACCTCGTCGGCCACCACGGCAAAACCGCGTCCCTGTTCACCGGCACGGGCCGCTTCTATGGCCGCGTTCAGGGCCAGGAGGTTGGTCTGGTCCGCGATGTCTTCTATGGTGGCGACAATCTCGCCGATCTGTTCGGAGCATTTCCCAAGATTTTCGATTGTTTGTGCGGTTTGCTTCACCCGGTCGGCTATCAGCGACATACCAAGGATGGTTCCCTGCACGACGTTCACCCCTCTGGTTGTCGCTGTGGTGGATTGTTGAGAGCTTTCCGCAGCCATGCAGCAGTTACGGGCAATATCGGTGCTGGTGGCTGACATTTCCTCACTGGCGGTTGCCACGGAGTTTGTTTGCAAGGCCACTTCTTCGGCGCCGGCAGCCATCTGTTCCGCCGTTTTCTGGAGCTGGCTCGATGCCGAGGCCAGTTCGCCTGAAACATCGGCCATCTTGCCGAGAACATCCCTCATGTTGGTCATCACACTTCGTGACGACTCGGCCAATTGCCCAATCTCATCGGTACCGGTAAGAGGTATGTCGAAGGTCAGATCGCCTGCCGCGAGTCGTTTGTTGGCAGCGACAAGTTCCAACAATGGAATCCTGATACTGCGCGTAATGACGATGGCCGTAACAATACCGATGATGGTCGACACTATTCCGAAGAGTACATTTACCAGACGAGCCCTATCGCCAGAAGCGACAGCCTCATTGAAGGTAGTTTGCAAATGCTCCTGCTGATAGTTGAGCAACTCGGCAAAGACATCAGTTGCTTTCTGGTTTGCGGGTATGAGTTCATGCACGAGAACATCAATAGCTTCATCGTGACGGCCGGCCCTTTCCGTGTCCAGGGCCTTATCATTGACGGCGCCGGCATGTGCGGTTATTTCCCGCAGTTTTGCTATGATAGTTTTACCTCTGTCGCTCGTATCCAGCGTTTCGAGTTTTGCAATTGCCTCGTTATATTCCCGGCGGCCAGTTTGAATATCCCTGAGGGCATGTTCATTAAGGGTCTGGTCGTCTGAGAGAATTGACTGTTTTACCGCGTTCTGTACTTTATTCAGGGCCATGAGCGCTTCATATGATTTCTCGATACGCACATGACTATTGCTGACGATAGCTTTCAGATTATGATCGACCCTGTTGATCAGGTGGAGATTGGTTAAACCTACGACCGCCATCAGCAGCAGGAACGAGCCGAAACCGATGCCGAGCCGGACTATGATCCTCATGTTTGAACCTTTCATTTGAGACATCCTCCGATCTCCCTTGTTTTTCCATGGAAGCCATTTAGATATTGTCTTCCCTTAACGGCTTGCACCGAGTTCACCGGTTATCCTTTTCAGCTCGGCGTAATCATCTCGTCGGAGGTTCCCTTGTCCGAGCTTATTTAGTTCTGTCTGGTAACTAATGACGCTTGCCATCTTTTTGCCTTTTTAAGTCAAGAACCCAGGCATCTCCACAACCGTCGAGTGTCTTATTTTTACTTAACGGCTGGCACGAAGGTCGCCAGTCAGCCGCTCGATATCGGATTGCGCGAGTCGGTATTGGAGAGTTGCCTGTAACTCCTCCATTTCCGCCTTTCTCAATGCCGCAACCGCTTCGGCATGTTTTGCTGTCGTGACAGTCCCCGCCTTGATGCCGTTTTCGCTGAGCCGCGCGTTTTCCCGGCAGAGGGAGAGCGCCTCACGGGCGACCTCCATCATCTGTTTCGCGCGTTCCAGTTTCCGGTATGCCTTGTCGATTTCGATACTGATTCGCTTGTCTATCCTCGCCAGGTTCTCTTTCGCCTGCGACTGCTGGGCGACCCGCTGACC
>DATBXI010000211.1:0-2819 GCA_036514355.1 Desulfuromonadaceae bacterium | reverse complement strand
GTCTTCGCCTTTTCCCTGGGCAAGTACGAGAAGGTCAACGCCACCGGCCCCGTGGTTGCCCTGCGGGTTACCGGACTGAGCGACGGCAAGGCCCACTTCTACAAGTTCACAGACAGCGGCAAGGAGATCGCCTTCTTCGTGGTCAAGGGCCCGGATGGAGCCTTCCGTACCGCTTTCGACGCCTGCGACGTCTGCTACCGGGAGAAGAAGGGCTACGAACAACGGGCTGAGGTCATGGTGTGCAAGAACTGCAACCAGAAATTCGCCATCAACCGCATCGGCCCCCATGAGGCAGGCGGCTGCAATCCCTCGTACCTGCCCCATCAACTGCGCGGCGCCACCATCACCATCAACGTTGCCGATCTGAAAGCCGGGGCGCGCTTCTTCTGACCATGAGACTGCACACCATTGCCCTCAACAACCTCAAGCGCCGCAAGGCGAAGATGGCCTTCCTCACCATCGGGCTGATGGCGGGGATCGCCACCATCGTCACCCTGCTGACCCTGACCCGCTCCATGTCCAGCGATATTGAACGCAAGATGGACGAGTTCGGGGCCAACATCCTGATCACCCCCCGGAGCAACGGGCTGGCCATGAACTATGGGGGCATCAGCCTGGGAGGCGTGACCTTCGACCAGCGGGAGATCAGGGAGAGCGACCTGGGCCGGATCGCCACCATCGCCAACAGCAAGAACCTCTCGGCCGTCAGCCCCAAGGTGCTGGGGGGGGTGAGGGTCGGCGATCATGACGCGCTGCTGGTGGGCGTTCATTTCGACAAGGAACTGCGCATGAAGCAGTGGTGGCGGATCTTCGGGGAGGCGCCCAAGGCCGACAACGAGCTGCTGCTGGGCAGCGATGCCGCCAAGACCCTTGCCGTGATCCCCGGCGACCCCCTGCGGATCAAGGGGGAGACCTTCACGGTGGCCGGCGTGCTGGATCAGACCGGCTCCCAGGACGACACCCTGATCTTTGCCACCCTGCCCAAGGCCCAGAAGCTGCTGGGCAAGCAGGGGCGCATCACCCTGGTGGAAGTGGCTGCGCTCTGCTCCGGGTGCCCCATCAGCGATATGGTCACCCAGATCGCCGAAAAACTGCCCGATGCCCGGGTGTCCGCCATCCAGCAGGTGGTGGAGGGCCGGCTCAAGTCCCTGGAACAGTTCAAGCGCTTCGCCTATGCCATGGCCGGCGTGGTGGTCTTCATCGGCTCCCTCATCGTGTTCGTCACCATGATGGGGAGCGTCAACGAGCGCACTATAGAGATCGGCGTATTCCGGGCCATCGGCTTCAGAAAGAGCCACATCATGCGGATCATCCTCTTCGAGGCCGCCCTGGTGAGCCTGCTGGCCGGGTTCCTGGGCTATGCCGCCGGCATGGGCGGGGCAAAGCTGGCCCTCCCCTTCATGGCCGAGGGGAGGAACGCCCACCTGCTCTGGGACGGCTGGGTGGCGGGCGGCTCCATCGCCCTGGCCCTGGCCTTGGGTCTTCTGGCAAGCCTGTATCCGGCGCTGCATGCGAGCAGGATGGATCCGACCGAGGCGTTAAGAGCCTTATAAAATAATCTTCCTCCCCTTCAAGGGGAGGGTCAGGGTGGGGATGGGGTTGATTTGCGGCAGCTTATCCCCATCCCCCTCCTGGCCTCCCCCTTGAAGGGGGAGGAACATTTGAGAGATACGCACTATGCCCCTGATCAAAATCACCAACCTGACAAAACAGTACACAAGCGGCGATGAGACCGTCGAGGCGCTGCGCGGCGTGGACATCGCCATCGAGGCGGGCGAGTTCATCACCGTCATGGGGCAGTCCGGGTCGGGCAAGAGCACCCTGCTGTCGGTGCTGGGGGGGATGAACCACCCCACAGCGGGCGAGGTGGAGATGGCCGGGGTCAGCCTCTACAAGCTCCCCGGCGAAAAACTGGCCGACTTTCGGGCCGAGCACCTGGGATTCGTGTTCCAGTCGTTCCACCTGATCCCCTACCTGACCGCCCTGGAGAACGTCATGCTCCCCCTGGCCATCGTGAAGACGGGGGGCACGGCGAAACGGGCGGCGGCGCGCACCGCCCTGGAACGGGTCGGCCTGGGCGCCAAGCTCGACCGGCTCCCCAACCAGCTTTCGGGCGGCGAGCAGGAGCGGGTCGCCATTGCCCGGGCCATCGTCAACACCCCCCGGATCCTGCTGGCGGACGAGCCGACCGGCAACCTGGATTCCCGCACCAGCGACGAGGTCATGGCCCTGTTCCGGGAGCTGAACGACAGTGGGCAGACCATCGTCATGGTCACCCACAACCCGGACAACGGCAGATACGCCGACCGGACGATCCAGCTCAAGGACGGCAAGGTGGTATAAAAGTTGGAACCGAAAAGCAATAAGGCAATAGAACGCGGATCTGCGCGGATGCGGCGGATTTTCGCGGATGAACCCAAATCGTTAGCTAGAATTCAGTATCTCTGATTTTTCTCTGTGTTCCTCTGTGCCCTCTGTGGTAAAAGAGTTTTCAGGTTGGTTTGTGCTGGTGTCGCGCTTGATCCGCCCGAATCCGCTGCATCCGCGTTAATCCGCGTTCCATTACGGTGTCGATTCTTTCTGCTCAGGGACGTATGAAAAGAAACGTGATCCGCATCCTGCTCCTGGCTCTCTCCATCCTCGGCATCAGCCTGCTGCACTATCTCACCCCCCTTCATCTCCACTACCTGCACGACATCTTCCAGCGCTTCTACTACCTCCCCATCATCCTGGCGGCCCTCTGGTTCGGCTTCCGCGGCGGCCTGGCCTGCGCCCTGGTGGTCAGCGTGGTCTATGCCCCCCACATCCTCTTCCAGTGG
>DATBXI010000210.1:0-15499 GCA_036514355.1 Desulfuromonadaceae bacterium | reverse complement strand
AAGCTGGCCGAAGCGCTGGGGTGCAGTTACAACACGCTGATGAGTTGCCTGTCGGATTGAAGTGTCATGATCGGAGGACTGTGTGATTGAGCAGATGATACGAGGGGCGTTGGGTGTGGCGACTCTGATCGCCATTGCAGTGGCCTTTTCCAATTCTCGGCGAGATATCCGGTGGCTGCCGGTGGGCTATGCCCTTGCCTTCAACCTGCTGTTTGCCTTCCTGGTGTTGCATACGACTATCGGCAATGCCGCGTTCGACGTTATCAGCGCCGGGCTGTTGAGGATCATGAAATGTGCGGACGAAGGAACCAAGTTCGTCTTCGGGCCGCTGTTTGAAGGGTTTGCCGAGATACCGGGGTTCAAAGGATCTTCCTACGTGTTCGTGCTCGACGCCTTGGTGCAGATCGTCTTCTTCGGGGCGCTGATCAATATCCTCTATTACATGGGTATCATGCAGCGCGTGGTGCGCGGCATGTCGTGGGGGTTCAGGCGGCTATTTCGGCTTACCGGGCCGGAGGCTACGGTGGCGGCGAGTAATATCTTTGTCGGTCAGGTCCAGGGGGCCATGACCATCGCGCCCTACATCAAGAACATGACCGAGTCCCAGCTATTTCAGATGATGGTGGTGGGCATGTCCACGGTGGGCGCCGGAATGCCACTGGTCTATACCGGCATGGGGGCCAGGATGGAGTATGTCCTGGCCGCCAACATCATGGCCGCGCCTGCGGCGGTAGTCTTTGCCAAGCTCCTGGTACCGGAGCGGGAAGACGTCACTGTCGATGAGACGCTTACCCATGCGGAGTACCATGCCGGCATCAATTTCCTCGACGCTATCGGTCGCGGTGCCTTTGACGGCTGGAAGGTGGTGGTAGCCATCACGGCCATGCTCCTAGGCTTTATCCCGCTGGTCCATCTCCTGAACTGGCTGATCGTGACGGTGAGCAACAATGGTTCGGATCTGCAGACGGTCCTGAGTTGGATCTTCGCCCCTGCCGCCTATATTGTGGGTGTGCCGTCCGCCGACGTAATGGGGTTTGCGAAGCTGCTGGGCCAGAAGACTGCCTTCAACGAGGTGATCGGGTTTGGCGGATTGAAAGGGACACCTCTGTCGCCAAAGGGGTTCATGCTGACCTGCTTCGCCCTGACCGGTTTTGCCAATTTCACGTCAGTGGGTATCCAGATCGGCGGCCTCGGCGAGCTGGCCCCTTCACGCAAAAATGACGTGACCCGGCTCGGGCTCCGCTGTGTACTGGCCGCTACACTGGCGAATCTCCTCAACGCAACGATTGCCGGGGTGCTTTTCATAAACTGAAGACGTGCCCCCGCATGCGGGTAAGCGGTGAGACGGAAGATATCTACCGTTGGCAAGGGCGGTGAAACGTGCGGCCAAAAAAAGAAATTGCGCCCCCCTCGCGAGGTACTCAGTTTCAATAACGGTTGTCGTCCCCAGGCAGGCGGGCAACGCGCGCCATGATGTCGGCCAGGCCCGACTTTGCCACCGGCTTGGCCATGTAATCGTCCATGCCGGCCTCGATGCAGCGCTCCCGGTCCCCGGCCATGGCATTGGCGGTCATGGCGATGATCGCTGCGGGTGCTCCGCCGCGTCGCGCCTCCACCTCCCTGATGCGCCTGGTCGCCTCGAACCCGTCCATGACCGGCATCTGAACATCCATGAAGACCAGATCGTAGGGGCGTTCGCTGACCAGGTGCACAGCCTCGCAGCCATTGTGGGCACAATCGGCGCTGCACCCGAAAAAGCGCGACAGCATCCTGTGCATGATCGTCTGGTTGATGCGGTTGTCCTCGACGATCAGTATCCGCAGGGCAGTCAACCGGTCATCCCGCTGTCCGACAGCCACCCGCTCTGCGCCGGGCTGGGCCGACTCCGGGGTGCTTTCCGGACCGTGCCAGGGGAGGAAGCCGACCCTGAACCTGAAGAGAGACCCCTGGCCGGGCTCCGATTCCACCTCGATCGTACCCCCCATCAACTGCACCAGGTTCCTGACAATGGAGAGCCCCAAACCGGTGCCGCCGAATTGGCGCGTCAGGGAAGAATCTATCTGGGAAAAGCTCTGGAACAGGGCCGACTGGTCCTCCCGCGCAATGCCGATTCCGGTGTCACTGACGGCGAATTCGATCGTGACCCGCCCCGAAGCACCGTTGTCGTCACAGCGGGCCACGCGAACCCGGACGCTCCCCTTGGGGGTAAACTTGACCGCGTTGTTCACCAGATTCAGCAGCACCTGCCGCAGCCGTACCGGATCGCCGGTCACCAGCTCGGGGAGCTCGGTCAGCGCCTGGTACGAAAGGGTTATCCCCTTTGCATCGGCCACCGGCTTCAGCAACGCGCACACCTCGCTCACCACGTCGCACGGGTTGAGTTTCACGCTGTCCAGCCTCATCTTGCCGGCCTCGATCTTGGAGAAGTCGAGGATGTCGTTGATCAGCGTCGTCAGGGAGGCCGTGCTTTTCAGGATGATGTCGGCATATTCCCGTTGCTCGGTGGTCAGGTCGCTCGCCGCCAGGAGTTGGGCAATCCCGGCGATCCCGTTCATGGGCGTCCGGATCTCGTGGCTCATGTTGGCCAGAAAACGCCCCTTGGCCACGCTGGCGGCCTCTGCCCGCTGCATGGCATCATACAGGGCCAGTTCCGCCAGTTTCTTCTCCGTGATATCGGAGTTGCTCCCCCTGACTCCCAGAAACTCCCCGTTCGGCCCGTAGATCGAACGGCAGGTGTGGCTGATCCAGCGTGTCTCCCCTTGCTTGGTTATGATCCTCAATTCAAGGTGCATTCCCTCCGTTGCCGCCTCCTCGTTGGCATCGTGGCGTCGTGAGGCATGCTGTCGCCAGAGATCGCGGTCCTCTTCGTGGATCATCTTGTTCACCCGGTCGGGATCCTCAGCGATCTCCGCCGGCGTGAAGCCGGTCATCGTCTCGCAGGCCGGCGAGGAATAGGCCATGGTACCGTTCGGCATCCTCCAGAAAATCCAGTCGGTGGCAAAGTCCGACATGGTCTGGAACAGGGCCCGGTTCTTCTCCAACTCGGTCTTGCGGCCGTACAGGGTGAGCATCATGCGGTCAAAGGCATCGGCCAGCGACTGGATCTCGTCGCCGGTTTCGAACCTGAGCGGCCTGAAGTCGGCCTCGTCCCCCAACTCGCTGATGCTCCTGGTCATGCGCACCAGCGGACCCGTCAGGTACTTCATCATTCCCCAGAGACAGCCGGTGATGACCATGCCGAAGCTGGCCACGAGGAACCATACCTGCCGTTCCGCCTGGTGCAGCGGCCGGTAGGCCTCAACGACCGGATAGGTCGCGGCCAGGAGCCAGTTGGCCGCTTTGAGCCTCTGGAATGCAACCAGGTGACGTTCCCCTTCCGTGCTGGTCGTCTCGCCTGCCATACGGTCGCTTTCCGGGGGGGTCATCCCCAGGGGGTCGATGACGGGCCAGCTATACGACGTGAGGATCTTTGCCCGGTCCGGATGCATGATCACCCGGCCATCGGCCGAGGCGAGGAAGAAATAGCCTGCCTCGCCGATCTTGCGGGTCGCCAGGTCGGCCAGGAATGACCCCTCCGTCAGGTCGAGGCTGCCGCCCAATATGGCGATCAGCTTCCCCCCTGAGATAACGGGCACCGTCATCATGATCGCAAGGTGGTGGTTCGGGCGCGCCGAGGTGTACGGGGCAGAAATGCACGCCGCTCCCGTGGCCCGCGTCGTGCGGATGTATTCGCTGCGGGACAGGTCGAGTCCGGTTCTGCCCGGCTCTATGCCCGTTTCTGCGATGAGCCTCCCCTGGGGAGTGAAGAGGAACAGCCCGTCACTGAACAACTCCATCAACGCGGGCCTGTCGTCCAGAAAACGCTCGGCAGCCAAGGGGTTGGACACCATGGCGGGGGTAACCAGGGCGGCAACGCTTTTCAGGGCACGCTGGCTGGTGGCAATGCTCTGGTCGATGGTGTTCGCGAGCCCCGCTACGGCTAGTCGCTGCTGTTCGACAACCGCCCCCTGAAAGCTGTCCGAGTAGATCTTCAGGGCAATGAACATGGTCACCGGCGCAGTGGTGAAGAAGAGGAAGATGACCGTCAGGACGATCTTGCCCCTGAGTGTTCTGGTAAGAGGATTCCCTGTCATGTTCGTTGCCCGTGCCCCATGTTTCTCAATTAGATCGGCTCCGCCAGCCGCTCCCCTACGCAGCTGCCCAAGAATCTTGTACTCAATTTGCACCGCTCTGTACAGGTGAATTTATCATGCGCCGACCCATGTGAGGGACGGGACGGATCGATTTGTTTACACCTGTCAAAATTCCATACACGCTGTAATGAATAGTTACAACCGCACCCTGTCACGCACTCCTGCGAAAAACCCGGGCGCATCACGAACGGTACGGCGCCGGCACCATTAACGGTACCGCCCTATCCCATGTAACGGCTAGGTTACATTGATTGCAATCGTCCCGGCCAGCAGCTATACTTCCATCATCACGCGTATCAGGAGGCAACCATGATCGTGTACCTGATGAGGCATGCCGAGGCGGTCGAGGCTGGGGAGGCGGCGTGTGACGAATGGCGCTACCTCACGGAACAGGGGCGCACATCGGCCGAACGAACGGCACGGCAGATCAGCGCCCATGGGCGCAAGCCGCGCCTGATCATGACCAGTCCGCTGGTCCGTGCGGTCCAGACCGCCCAGATCGCCGCAGCGTACGCCTGCCGCAGGAACCGGGTGGTGGTGAGCAGTCTGCTGCTGCCGAACAGTGACATCGATGAGCTCATAACGTACCTCAAGAGTTGCGGCGAGGCAAAACGCGTCATGGTGGTGGGCCATGAACCCCATCTCGGTTCCCTGGCCGCAACGCTTCTTGCGTGCCGCAACCCGCTGCCCCTGAAAAAGGCGAGTTGCCTTGCGCTGTACCTCTCGCCAAAGGACGACACACCGGCGACCTTTCTCTGGTATGCGCTCCCCGGAAAAAAAGTGATCACCTCCCTGAAAAAGGCCTTTCCCGCACCATGACCCGGCACTGTCCATTGCCGCATACAGCAGCACCATGCTGAACGACAACAACGACGACAACTGCAGCCGCCCGATCCCCCCCCTGTTGTTACCTGATACCTTCTCAGGCCTGGACATCAGGCGCGCCAGGCTTGACCATTGAACAACATCCCATAGTTCTGTTAGACTGATTCCGGTTTTTTCTGATACGGGCGTTCAAGGCACGGTCGAGTGATGGCGGAGGGAGGCGTGATGAAGAGGATATGTGCATGGTGCGGGAAGGAACTGGGAACGGCACTGTCCGAGACGGGTCATGACGAGGTCATTACCCATGGCATCTGCGAAACATGCGCGGGCTCTCTTTTTTCAGGTGCGCGCACGACGCTGCGCAGCTTCCTCGACACCCTCGGTGTGCCCGTGGTCGTGGCCAACGGCGCTGCGACCATCAACACCGCCAACAGTGCAGCGCTTGCCCTGCTCCGAAAGGATGCCGCGGATGTAGACGGCACCAAAAGCGGCGATGTGTTTGAGTGCGCGTTTGCCGCGCTCCCCCAGGGATGCGGTCAAACCATACACTGCAGCGGCTGCATGATCAGAAACACCGTAATGGACACCTACCGTACGGGCAACAGTCACTTGAAATGCCCGGCAACATTGAAACGGGGAACTCTCGCCCAACCGGAACATATCGATCTTCTGATCTCAACGGAAAAGCAGGGGGATGTGGTCTTGTTGCGGATTGACCGGATGGGGGATGAGGATGGCGAGAAGGTGACGTGATTCTGGAAAAACCGACGTGGCCCCTTTTCGGATCGTATCGGTTGTAGTTAGGAGCATAACAAAGAGGGGAACCCGGTATGGGTTCCCCTCTTGTGTCACGGTCTACTTCTTTTTGCCCTTGGGAGCTGCCTTGGCTTTTGCCGGCGCCTTGGCCGGTTTGGCTGCCTTGGCTTTCGGGGCAGGCTTGGCCGGCTTGGCCTTCAGGTCCTTTAACGCCTTGCCAGGCGTAAATTTCCCGTTGGTCTTGGCAGCAATCTTGATAGGCTTGCCGGTGGCGGGATTTCTGCCGGTGCGCGCAGCCCGGGTAACAGCACTGAAGGTTCCAAATCCAACCAGAGAGACCTTGCTGCCGGCCCTGAGCGCCGCTGTCGTCTCCGCGATGAAGCTTTCGAGAGCCTTTCCCGCCTGCACCTTCGTGATGCCCGCCGCTTCAGCCATCTTTGCTACCAGATCCGCTTTCGTCATGGTGCCCTCCTTTTGTTGGGGATTTCCTTGTATATAGCGCATGCAAGCCAATGTCTACAACAAACTTAATCAGAAATCACTATTTTTTACATTTTCCCTCAATTTTTTTCCAATTCCCCCTCAATCGCATCCCGTGTCATGTGGATAACTGTGCGTTACCCCACTCATGCAGTGTTATGGACAGGCATGCGCCGCATAATACCCATCGTTCCTCCCGGCGATTGAGCATACCATGCAGGCACGGGTCATTCCTGGCTCCCGTGCCGCGCAGAATAGTGGGGCGGTGCCTTGCATTCATGCGCCCGCTCATGGTAGAAAGCCAAACGGCATCTGCTATGCTCATGCGGGTTCCTCGTCATGACGGCACCCGGACCGGTTGCAGCACCCGGTCCGGCGACACCCATGAAGAGCTCGCCCGCGTGCCCGGTTGAAACTACCAGCCCCGACAAGGAAGATCGAAGTGATTCTGAACACCAACTCTCTGCCGTTTCCCATTTCAGCGGGTCTCAGGACCATCATCCTCCAGCACATCGCCGACAGCTTCATGGCCTGCGTGCTGAGCTTCCGCAACAGGAATCGTTCCCCGGACGCAAGCGACGGCTGCCAGTCGGTTGAAATCGCCGTGGATACCGACGGCAGCCTGATTTACATCTCGGCGTTCCCTTCACCGCACCATACCACCACCCCTGAAACGCACTTCAGCTTTTCGCACGAAGCCGACTACCACGATACGGCTGTTTCCCTGAACAAGGAGCGGGAACGGTTTCAGGCATGGGAACACACGTTTGTTGCCTGCTGCCGGCTGGGCAGCTATGAGGTCGAGCTTATGCCGCTGCTTGAGCTTGAAGAGATCGTTGCCTCCGACTGATTCACACCCTACACCTCATTCATGGAACCGCTGCGATACCCTTGCAGATCAATGGCCACATAGGCAAATCCGGCCCCTTTCACCCGTTCCACCACGTCGTTACGCAGGACACCCACTGCCCGGGCAAACTCCTCCGCTCCCAGCTCCAGCCGGGCCACATCGCCATGGTAGCGGACGCGCAGGGTACGGAACCCCAGTTCCCGTAGCGACTCTTCGGCCTGCCCCACTGCCCGGACGCGCTCGGCGGTAATGGCGGTGCCATAGGGAAAGCGGCTGGAGAGACAAGCAAACGCCGGCTTATCCCACGTGGGCAGCCCCATGGCGCGGGAGAGATCGCGAATGTCCTGCTTGGTGAAGCCCGCCTCCTCCAGGGGGCTGCGCACGCCGATCTCCTCGGCTGCCTGGCGGCCGGGGCGGTGATCGCCGCGATCGTCCACGTTGGTGCCGTCCAGCACAAAGGGGAGCCCCTCCTGGTCGGCAATGGTGCGCAGCTTGCCGAACAGTTCGTGCTTGCAGTAATAACAGCGGTTCCGGGGATTGTCCTTGAATTCGGGGATGTCCAGTTCCTCGGAGACGATCACCCGATGGCGGCCGCCGATACGTGCGCTCAGTGCCCGTGCCTCGTTCAGCTCTCGCTCCGGATAGGTCGCCGAAGTGGCCGTGACTGCCAGGGCCCGCTGATCGAGAACCTCGGCCGCCACCGCAAACAGCAGCGTCGAGTCCACGCCGCCGGAAAAACCGATCACGCAGCCCCCCATCTCCGCGAGCAGCGACTTGAGTTTGGTGGTTTTGTCCATCAACAGAAGGTCCATAATAATGCTGCTTCCTTTCGCCATGGTTGTCAGGTACAGGTGCAATCATAGTGAAAGTAGAGCTGCGCTGTCAAATGACTTGGCGAAATCACGCCCATACGTGGATCACAACCACTCACACCATGTTTATGGCATGGTGATTACTTTGTTGTTGATTTTGATAATCCATTTCAGTATTGTATGAACTATACAAGGTGTATTAGTGAACACAATGGAGGTTAGTCATGAAAAAAATAGCCATTTCGATTCCGGTGATAGCGGCAGCAATGATGCTGTATGCCGCACCGGTACGCAGTGATGAATGGTCACCCGCCGGCGTGCAGGAGGAGACCGGCGCCACCAAGGACGAATGCCTGCTGGTGGCAATGAACTGCGCGGGCAGAGTGGATTCGATCCAACAGCGGATTGACAGGCTGGGAAAAGAAATAGCCAAGGGCACGGATGTCTATACCGCCGATGAGTTGAGGGTACTCAATCAAAAGCTGGATGAGGCAAACAAGGTGTTCAACGAACTGATGAACGACCGCCCGGAAATGGGCAGCTAATCGAGAGCATGCTATCAAGCACCAATGATCATTGGTGATGCGAAAGGGGCTGATATTCTCAGCCCCTTTTTGCATGTGCTGAGGCCCCTCACGGCCTTTGATAGCATATTCGTGATATTGTTGCTCATGATAAATCCTTTTATAATCAAAACCTCTAATAGAACGCGGATGACGCGGATTCAACGGATTAGCGCGGACAAAAAGACAAGACAAGTATTGGCAGGTATCCGTGATAATCCGCTTAGATCAGATTTGATCCGCGTTCCATTGCCGTATGGTTTTCATATTTGGTAGTCCTCCACAAACACTCTCACCTGCCGCGGTCGCACAAACACCTGCTCCGCCTGTTGCAGCCCCAGGTGCTGGAACACGTCCCTGGTCAGCTCCGCTTCGATGAACTCGCCCGTGCCCTCCATGGCCAGGGAGATGCGCACCGAGGGGCCCAGTTTCTGGATATGCCTGATCTCGGCCTTCATGGCCGTCGAATCCTGCGGACTCCGCTCGATCTCGATGTCGTGGGAGCGGACGTAGGCCACGACATCTTCGTGTGCCGCCCGATGGCCGGTGCCCGGATGGCTGTGGCGGCCGCGGAACAGGTTGACATTGCCCAGGAAGTTGAGCACGAACGGGTTGGCCGGGTGCTCGTAGACCTGGTCCGGCGTGCCGGACTGCTCGATCATCCCCTTGTTCATGACCACGATGCGGTCGGCCACCTCCAGGGCCTCTTCCTGGTCGTGGGTGACGAACACGCTGGTGACATGGATCTCGTCGTGCAGTTTACGCAGCCAGCGGCGCAGTTCGGCCCGCACCTGGGCGTCCAGGGCGCCGAACGGTTCGTCCAGGAGCAGCAGCTGGGGCTCCACCGCCAGGGCGCGAGCCAGGGCGATACGCTGGCGCTGGCCGCCGGAGAGCTGGGCCGGGTAGCGCTTGGCCATTTCCTCCAGTTGCACCAGCCGCAGCAGTTCCATGACCTTTGCCCTGATTTCCTCCCGGGAGGGACGGGTCTTCCTGGAACGGACGTTCAGGCCAAAGGCCACGTTGTCGAACACGGTCATATGCCTGAACAGGGCGTAGTGCTGGAAGACGAATCCTACCTTGCGCTCGCGCACATGGCTGTGGGTGGAGTCGTGGCCGTTGTAGAGGATGCGCCCGCTGTCCGCCTGCTCCAGGCCGGCGATGATGCGCAGCAGGGTGGTCTTGCCCGACCCGGAAGGCCCCAACAACGCCACCAGTTCGCCCGAAGGGATGGAAAGGGTGACGTCATCCAGGGCGGTGAAACCGTTGAACCGTTTGCTGATGTTTTCGATCTCGATACTCATATCATCACCTTAAAGTCAGATTCTTAAACTTCTGCCACAGAGGCGCGGAGACACAGAGGAAGCTGAAACCTTAAATTACGTGGGAATCTTCAGATCTGTCCTTCTTGATTTCTCCGGTTTTCCTCAGTGTCTTTGTGTCTCCGTGGCAGAAGTTGATGTTCATTCGCCGCTTAGCTGTTGCTGCATCTTCCACTCGGCCACCGTCTTCACCACCAGGGTGATCAGGGCGAGGAAGGCCAGGAGCGAGGCCACGGCAAAGGCGGCCGTATAGTTGTACTCGTTGTAGAGGATCTCCACGTGCAGCGGGATGGTGTTGGTGCTGCCGCGGATGTGGCCCGACACCACGGATACAGCCCCGAACTCCCCCATGGCCCTGGCATTGCACAGGATTACCCCGTAGATGATGCCCCACCGGATGCTGGGCAGGGTGACCCGGAAGAAGGTCTGCAGCCCCGTGGCGCCGAGCACGAGCGCCGCCTCCTCCTCATCCCGCCCCTGGGCCTCCATGAGCGGGATCAGTTCCCGGGCGATGAAGGGGAAGGTGACGAACACGGTGGCCAGGATGATGCCGGGCACGGCAAAGACGATATGGATATCGTGGGCTTCGAGAAACGGGCCGAGCCACCCCTGCCGGCCGAAGATCAGCACGTAGATCAGGCCCGAAATGACCGGCGAGACCGAGAAGGGGAGATCGATCAGGGTGATCAGCAGGTTCTTACCCGGAAAGGTGAACTTGGCGATGGCCCAGGCGGCCAGCACGCCGAACACCAGGTTGAACGGCACCGCCACGGCTGCGGTGATCAGGGTCAGCTTGACGGCGGCCAGGGCATCCGGCTCCCTGAGGGCCTCCAGGTAGACCGCAACCCCCTTCTCGAAGGCCTGGCCGAAGACCGCAGCGAGGGGCAGCACCAGGAACAGCGCCAGGAAGGCGACGGCGACGGCGGTAAGCAGCCAGCGTACCGGGGCCGGTTCGGTGATCCGGTGGGTGCCGTTCCGTGAGGAATGTGATGGTGTCGGTGCGGACATGGTGCCACTCCTGTTCTTACTCCCCCCTTTGGAAAAAGGGGGACTGTATTCTACTCCGCATATCGCCGGCTCCACCGCTGCAGCAGGTTGATGCCGAACAGCATGAGGAACGATGAGGCCAGCATGACCGTGGCCACGGCCGTTGCCCCGGCGTAGTCGTACTGCTCCAGCTTGGTGATGATGATCAGCGGCGTGATCTCCGAGACCATGGGCATATTGCCGGCGATGAAGATGATGGAGCCGTACTCTCCCACGGCCCGGGCAAAGGCCAGGGCAAAGCCGGTCAGTACCGACGGAGTCAGGAGCGGGAACAGCACCCTGCGGAAGGTCTGCCAGCGGGTGGCCCCCAGGCAGGCGGCGGCTTCCTCGATCTCCGCATCCAGTTCCTCGATCACCGGCTGCACTGTGCGCACCACGAAGGGGAGGCCGATGAAGGTCATGGCCACGATGATTCCCAGGGGGGTAAAGGCCACCTTGATGCCGTGGGGTTCCAGGTAGCGCCCCACCCAGCCGTTGGCCGAATAGACCGTGGCCAGGGTGATGCCGGCCACCGCCGTGGGGAGGGCAAAGGGGAGGTCCACCAGGGCGTCCACCAGCCGCTTGCCGGGAAAGGGGTAGCGCACCAGCACCCAGGCCACCAGCACGCCGAACAGGGCGTTGATGCCTGCCGCCGCCAGGGCCGCGCCGAAGGTGACCTTGTAGGAGGCGAGCACCCGCGGTGCCGCCACCGCCGCCAGGAAGTCGTGCCAGGAGAGCCCTGCGGCCCTGAAGACCAGGGCGGAGAGCGGGATCAGCACCACGAGACTCAGGTACAGGATGGTATACCCCATGGTCGGGCCGAAACCGGGGAGGACGTTGGTATGGTGCTTGGGGAATTTCATGATTACGACCCTGTTGCCGAGCCATGGAGGAATGAACCCTGACCGCTCGCGTACATGAGATGTCAGTTCCATGCACTTCCGCTCGCTCGGGATCATGATGAAACGTAAAAAGGCATGGAACGCGGATTACATCTGATTTGAGCGGATCTTCACGGATTTTTGACCAAACATCTTTGACTGTTTTTTTGTTATATCCGCGCTAATCCGCCGCATCTGCGTCATCCGCGTTCTATTGCAGTTCTTGTCGTTACTTTTTCGCCGCCGCTCCGGTAATCTGATCGAAAACACCGCCATCGCTGAAGTGGGCCTTCTGGGCCTTCTGCCAGCCGCCGAATGCCGTGTCGATGGTGTAGAGCTTGACCTTCGCCAGCTTGGTCGGAATCTTGGGGTTGATCGGGCGGTAGTAGTGCTTGGCGGCGATCCGCTGCCCCGCGTCCGTGTAGAGGAATTTCAGGTACTCTTCGGCCACCTTCCTGGTGCCGCGCTTGTCCACCACCTTGTCGATCACAGTGACCGGCGGCTCGGCCAGGATGCTCTCCGAGGGGGTCACCACCTCGAACTTGTCCGGACCCAGCTCGTTGATGGCCAGGAAGGCCTCGTTCTCCCAGGCCAGGAGCACATCCCCCAGGCCGCGCTGCACGAAGGTGTTGGTGGCGCCCCGGGCGCCGGAGTCGAGCACTGGGACGTTTTTGTAGAGTCTGGCAACGAACTCCCGTGCCTTGGCATCGCTCCCGCCCGGCTGGTGCAGGGCATAGGACCAGGCCGCCAGGTAGTTCCAGCGGGCGCCGCCGGAGGTCTTGGGGTTGGGAGTGATGACCGAGATGCCCGGTTTCACCAGGTCGTCCCAGTTCTTGATATGCTTGGGGTTACCCTTGCGCACCAGGAACACGATGGTGGAGGTGTAGGGAGAGCTGTTATGGGGCAGTTCCTTCTGCCAGCCCGGCTTGATCAGCCCCTTTTCGGCAATGGCGTCGATGTCGTAGGCCAGGGCCAGAGTAACCACATCCGCCTCCAGGCCGTCGATGACCGAACGGGCCTGCTTGCCCGAGCCGCCGTGGGACTGTTTGATGGTGACCTTCTGGCCGGTTTTCTTCTGCCATTGCTGGGCAAAGGCGCTGTTGATGTCCGTGTACAGTTCACGGGTCGGGTCGTAGGATACGTTCAGCAGGGTCACCCCTCCGGCAGCAAATGACGGCAGCGCCGCTGCAATGGTCAAGGAAAGTGCCGCGATGACGGCGATGATGCGTTGCCTGTTCATAATTTCTCCTTTGTGTGCATTTAGTACATAATAGTACTTCAAAATCCGGCGAGCACACGTACAGTCACATGTGTTTTTAACCTATACCTGACATAGTGACTTCTCGGGTCGCCGTGGCCAACGCAGACGCATGACCGATCATATCCCGGCCCCGGCCCCTTCAGCGGTTTCCCGTTCCAGGAAACGGGTATTCCACTGCTCCTTTTTCCGCTGTTCAGCGGCCCAGTTGCACCCAACAAAAAGAGGCCAGATCCATGTATGACTGAATCTGGCCTCCGGTTGTTCCGGTCAGCGCGGATAGGGCAATTTTTTCGGTCAGGTAACGAACATCAGCTCTTGGCGATCCGCTGCACGGCGGCGATCAACTCCTCGCCGGTCAGGCCCTCGTGGGCCTTCTGCCCCAGCCCGGCGCCATTCCTGCGATAGATATCAAAACGCGGCGTCTTCCTACCTTCCGCATCGGCAGACAGCCGGGCGGCAACGACCCCCACGTCAGCCAGTTGCGGCTGGCTGCAGGAGTTGGGGCAACCGGAAACGGCCCACACACGCCCTGTGCCGCCGGCGGGAACGGCATCGACCAGGGATTTGGCAACGTCCCGGGTCGGCGCCAGCCCCATCAGACATTCATGGTTGCCGGGACAGACGCGCAGGGTCGGGGCAACAACATTTTCAAAGCCCAACTGCTGCCGCAGGGCCTGCAACGTGGCCGCTGCATCGATCCCGTGCGACAGGAGCAGGGCGATATCCTGGTTGGCGGTCACCGCCAACACCCCATCGGCGCAGCTGTCGGCGGCATCGGCAATCCGCTCCAACTGGTCGGCTGTCAACTGGCCGGCAAACACCGGCAGCTCGACACGCTGCCGACCCTCCGCGGCCGGGACCAGATGCTCCGGAAGACCGCCAACAGGGGGGATCTGCTCGCCAAACACGCTTTCGGCCTCGATCAACTCACGCAACCGCTCCTCGCCAAACTCCGCTGCCAGGAACTTGAGGCGCTTGGGAGGCGGTGCGTGGGTGGCGTATACCCTGACGATCGCCTCGATGATCGGTATGATCCGTTCCTCGGGCACCCGCTCGGAGAACAGGAATCCAGGCCGCGGTTCCCGCCCCAGCCCGCCGGCGATCCAGATATCGTAATACCGGGCATGGCCTTCGTCTCCCGCAAGCACGAGCCCCACGTCCTGGATCAGATGCCTGCCACCCACCACATCGGCCTCGATGCCGACCTTGAATTTCTTGGGAAGTCGCTCGTAGCGGGGATTTCCGGCAAAATGCCGTTGCAGGCGCCGGGCAAGTGATTCGAGCGCCGGGAACCCCTGGGCGCCCTGACTGCCGCAGGTGATGCCGCGCACCGCGCCACCGCACGCACCGCGTGCGGTCAGGCCGGCCTTGGTCAGTTCGCGCTTGACCTGCGGCAGATCCTCTTCCTTCAGCCAATGGATCTCCATGCTGCCGCGGGTAGTCAGGTGCACCGTCCCCTGCCCGAAGCGGGTGGAAACCGCTGCCACGCTGCGGGCCTGCTGAGCCGAGATCACCCCCGCCGGCAGCTTTACCCGCTGCATGAAACAGCCGTCCTGGCGCTGTCGGTAGATGCCGTCCAGGCGGTAATCCGTGGGGGCTGTCGTCATTCGTTCCTCCGATCGTATTCTGTGCGACTACCGTCGCGGGTGCAAAAAGGCCGAGAGACATCCTGCGGGACATGATCCCCCGACCTCCTGTGTAACCGGTCAGCCTGCTCGTTCGCTGCGGCTGCGGACAGCCTCAGATCCCTGCACCATCCATGGTATCGTGGCGATTCAGCCTGATCTTCTCGCTCTTGTCCACCTGGATCACCCGACCGTCCTGCACCACCAGCGTGACCGTGCCGAAGCGGATCGAATTCAGGGCCTTCCGAACCAGCAGCTCCAATTCGCGGCTCCATCTGTCCGGTTCCGGGGCGGCCATCAGATTCCCTCGAACAGGGCGGTGGACAGGTAGCGCTCGGCACCGTCCGGCAGGATGAAGACGATGGTCTTGCCGCTGAATTCGTCCAGATGGGCCAGACGGACCGCGGCGGCAGCGGCGGCGCCCCCCGAGATCCCCACCAGAAGGCCTTCCTCCCTGGACAGGCGCTTGGCGAATTCGATGGCCTCGTTGCTCTCCACCTGCTCCACACGGTCAATCACCGTGAGATCCAGGGTATCAGGGATGAAGCCGGCGCCGATCCCCTGGATCTTGTGGGGCGCGGGCTTCAACTCCTGGCCCGCCAGCTTCTGGCTGATGACCGGGCTCTCCTTGGGCTCCACCGCCACGGAGACGATCTGCTTGCCCCTGGTGTTCTTGAGGTAGCGCGTCACCCCGGTGATGGTGCCGCCGGTGCCCACGCCGGCCACGAAAACATCAACGGCACCGCCGGTTGCATCCCAGATTTCGGGGCCGGTGGTCCGTTCGTGGATCTCCGGGTTGGCCGGGTTCTTGAACTGCTGGGGGATGAAGTATTTCTGCGGGTCGCTGGCCGCGATCTCCTCGGCCTTGGCAATGGCCCCCTTCATCCCTTCCGCGCCGGGGGTGAGGA
>DATBXI010000209.1:0-2812 GCA_036514355.1 Desulfuromonadaceae bacterium | reverse complement strand
AGTCGGGGAGTCCTGCCGTTCTTCTCATTCTGCATGGCATCCAGCGCCAGCTACATCCTTAACGACATCCGCGACCGGGAAAACGACCGGCATCACCCGGACAAGAAAGTCCGCCCGCTTCCCTCAGGCAGGGTTTCCGTGGAACGCGCGTCCTTGTTGGCCGTTGTGCTGGCCTGTGCCGCAATTATGACGGCGTGGACGGTTTCCGGCGCCGTTTCCCTCTGCCTGTGCATCTACCTGGTCGTTTCCATCGCCTATTCCGTTGCTCTCAAGGAATATGCCCTGATCGACATTTTCTGCATATCTGCCGGGTTCCTGCTCAGGCTTGAGGCGGGCGGCGCGGCCTTCGGCATACCCATTTCCGAGTGGCTGTTCCTGAGCGTCTTTCTGCTGGCGGTCTTCCTCCGTACCGGCAAAAGGCTCGGCGAGAAGCATCGTCTGGGCGCAACGGCGGCCCATCACCGCAAGGCGCTGGTCGCCTATCCCGACGGTTTTCTCCAGGGAGCGATGTACATGACCGGCAGCGCCGTGCTGGTGACCTATACCATGTACGTGATCGCCCGCCACTCCGCTATCCTGGTCTATTCTGTGCCGCTCTGCTGTTTCGGGTTGCTGCGCTATATTCTCAGGGTGCAGTCGGGCAGGGGAGGGGACCCGACCGAGTCGCTGCTCAGGGATGTGCCCTCTTCATCGTGGGCCTTGTGTGGGCGGTGATGGTGGCGTGGGGGGTGTACGGGCGATGAACCGGTGTGAACTCTTTGGCGGAACGACTGAAGCGGGCAGATGGTGAATATGGAACAGGTACTCCTTGACGACAGAATTTTGGCGATCATCGTCAGAGCCGGATTTTCCCGGCCGGGTATCCATTTTTTCACCCCGGACAGCTTTTCCCAGCAACTTGCCTTCATGAGGCACCCGGAAGGGAAAATCATAGAACCCCATGTGCATAATCCTGTGCAGCGGGAGGTGATCTACACCCAGGAGGTACTGTTTCTCAAGCGCGGCAGGCTTCGGGTCGATTTTTACGATGACCGGAGACGGTACCTGGAAAGCCGTGTGCTGGACGCAGGGGATGTGATACTGCTGGCAAGTGGTGGTCATGGATTCGAGGCTCTTGAGGAGATCGAAATGATCGAGGTGAAGCAGGGACCCTATGCGGGGGAGGGGGACAAGACCCGGTTTGACGGCATAACAACTGCAGAGGTTGTGGTGAGGGGGCATGGTGAGTGACGTTATTCCGGTAAATGAGCCGCTTCTGGACGGTAATGAGAAAGCCTATCTTCTGGAGTGTATTGAGACCGGCTGGATATCCTCGGAAGGCCCTTTTGTAACAAGGTTCGAGGAGCTGTTCGCGGCGAAGGTGGGGCGTGCCCACGGGATCGCGGTTGCCAACGGTTCCGGCGCCTTGGACATTGCGGTGCAGGCCTTGCGGCTGGGGCCGGGTGACGAGGTGATCCTCCCCACCTTTACCATAATTTCGTGTGCCGCTGCCATTGTCCGGGCAGGTGCGACGCCGGTGGTGGTGGATGCGGAGCCGTCAACCTGGAATATGGATGTCCGACAACTGGAGCGGGCAATCACGCCTCGTACCAAGGCAATAATGGCCGTACATATCTACGGACTGCCCACGGATATGACGCAGGTGCTGGAGGTGGCGGACCGCCATGGCCTCAGGGTGATTGAAGATGCGGCCCAAATGCACGGGCAGACCTGTTCCGGAAGACCGTGCGGCAGTTTTGGCGACATCAGCACCTTCAGTTTCTATCCGAACAAGCACATTACCACCGGCGAAGGGGGCATGGTGCTGACGAACGATCCCACGCTGGCGGAACGATGCCGCGGGTTGCGGAACCTCTGTTTTCAGGCCGGGAAACGATTCGTGCATGAGGAACTGGGGTGGAACTACCGGATGACTAACATGCAGGCCGCGCTCGGAGTGGCGCAGGTTGAACGGCTTGACTATGTGGTGAGACGCAAGCGTGCCATGGGCAAGCGGTACAACGATCTGTTGCGGGGCATGGAAACGGTTGAGCTGCCCCTTGAACGTACCGGACTGGCGGAGAACATCTATTGGGTGTACGGCGTGGTGCTGAAGGATGAAGTGCCGTATGATGCGGAGCAGGTTATGAAACGGCTGGCAACCAACGGCATAGGAACACGCCCCTTTTTCTGGTCGATGCACGAACAGCCGGTCTTCAGGAAGATGGGACTGTTCGATGGTGTTGTCTGCCCGGTGGCCGAACGTCTAGCCCGGCGGGGATTTTATCTCCCCAGCGGTCTTGCCCTGACGGACCCGCAGATGACCAGGGTGGCCGCTGTACTGCGGGAGGTGCTCCAATGACGACCTTCGACCAGTATGCCCGGTATTACGACCTGCTCTACCGAGACAAGGATTACGCTGCCGAGGCTGATTTCGTGGCCGGGCTTCTCCTGGCACATGCCCCGGAGGCGCGCACGCTGCTTGAGCTTGGTTGCGGCACCGGACGTCATGCAGAATTCCTTGCCCGGCAGGGGTTTGCGGTTCACGGGGTTGACCGGAGCGAGGGGATGTTGGCCGATGCCGGACGGCGACGTGAAAACCTGCCCGATGATGTGCGCGGACGGCTTGCCTTCTCACCGGGCGATGCGCGTGACGTACGGCTCGGCAGGCACTTCGACGCGGTCGTCTCGCTGTTTCACGTCATGAGTTACATGGCAGAGGGACGCGACCTGGAGCATGCCTTTGCCACGGCCAGGGCGCATCTTGCGCCGGGGGGCGTTTTCCTGTTCGACTTCTGGTACGGCCCGGCGGTCCTGAGCGATCGGCCGGCGG
>DATBXI010000208.1:0-4450 GCA_036514355.1 Desulfuromonadaceae bacterium | reverse complement strand
CGGCCATGCCTGCCGATCCGAAGAAAAGCACGATCAATTGGCGCAGGGTATGCTGCATTTTGACAATGATCGAGCTGAGACCCAGATAGGGGGCCAGCATCCAGAGGGCGGCGGGGAGAAACGTGGCTAGCCACCAGTGCGCGCCCAGAAGCCATCCCCTGTCGGCGTATACCGCCACTTCCATGCTGAAGGCAGCGGCCCCACTCAGGAGGTACAGGGCCGTTCCCTTGAACATCTTCTCCAGTTTTGTGCTGTCCTCTTCCTCTGTGGTAAAAATGGCGTCCACCTTCTGCTGCCGTGTTTTGAACCTCTCCGGCAGTATAGTTACAATCTGGTGTTTGCTCAAGCTCAAGCAGCATGGCGCGCTTCGCTTTCCGCCCCTACTCCCGGGCATCACACAGTTCTCCCGCCGTTTCCAGGCAGGGAACAAGATGGTCAGTCTTTGTGAATTCCGTAGTGCGGCGAAGCAGGTAGTTATACGCAATGGGGCCTGCCAACGGGAGGAGAATCACCGCCAGGGCCCAGAACACCCTCCTGTGGATCGAAACGTTGCGGTACGAGAGATCCACCAACGCCCACGCAATGGTGATACACAGGAATATGACGGTGAAGGGCATTATCGTGAGCATCAGGCCGAATTTGATTGTTTCCTGACTCATGGCGTTCCTCCCGGGTCTTGATCGGGGCACCTTTCGTGTTAATCGGGCTACTCGGCACAGACACTCTGAGCAGCCTCGAATGCGGGCTTTTCAAGTGACGTATCGACATGGATATGTCGAGCAGCCGACGTTGGCTTTCGTTGCTCATCAGATGCAATTCTTTTTGCGAAGATATAAAAAATAGTTATTAATCCGCATAAGATGCATGATCCAAATATGACCCCAAAAACGATCAGCTGATGATAGTACATGTCCTACCCCCTTATCTGTAGTATGTCCCCGCTGGGAACGTTATTGTTTCGTGTATGGGTTCAGTGTGATGCCTGTCCGCCTCCGGCGCCTTTGACGCCCGTATGGCAGGCGGTGCAGCGGGTATTTGATGCAAATGCCATGGTGCCGTTGTGGCACGTGCCGCAGTATTTGCCTTCAACGAGCGACTTCATGGTGAAGTCGGGGTTCTCCTGGGCGCTCAGGGCTTGCATCTGGAAGGTGCGTGCGTGACAGAGGTCACAGGAGAGTTCCTTATCTTCCACATGTACCTTGTGGGAGAAAAGGACCGACTTTACCGGCTTGGTGTAGACGACGTCACCACCATGGTTTTCAGCCGCCACCGCCGCAGCGGCGGTTATGAGGACGGCAGCTATGATCGTACTCACGTTCTTCATGACATCTCCTCGGATTCTAGTAAGGTCATTCATTCTATTTGAAAGCCACCGCTGCGGTGTCCTTGGTGTAGAACACGTTGGGCTTGGTACCCGCCTCGGGGCGCAGTACCCACACCGGCCGCTCCAGTTGGTGGACCGCCTTGAACAGGTCGCTTCCCTTGTCCGAGAGGTCGCCGAAGACACGGCAGGTGGCGGGGCAGGCCGCGGCGCAGGCGGTCAGTTTCTCGCCTTTGGAGAGACGGGTGTCCCAGCAGAAGTTGCACTTGTCCACCGCCTGCTTCTCCTCGTTGAAGTAGCGGGCGTTGTAGGGGCATGCCTCCTGGCAGGTCAGGCAGCCGATGCACTTGGAGATGTTCATCATCACGATGCCGTTGGTGGTGTCCTTGTACGTAGCCTTGGTGGGGCAGACTCGGGTGCACTGGGGGACGTTGCAGTGGTTGCAGAGCACCGGTATGAACTCGCGCTTCAGCCCCACGGCATCGGGCATCTCCTTCATCAGGACACGGGTACGGTACCCCTCGTGGGGGACGTGGTTGGTTTCGCCGCAGGCCGCCACGCAGCGTTCGCAGTCGACGCAGCGGTTCTGGAAGATGATCATGCCGTAGTGTGGTTTGTAGGGGTACTTGGCGGTAAAATCATCCGACGAGGCGAACACCTTGTCCATTACCGACATGGTGGAGAAGATGGTGCCCCCGGCAAAGACGCCGGTGATCGCCAGCCCCATCTTGAGGAACCGCCGGCGCTCCTCCATGGGGACGTTTTCCATGCCTTCGTTGTTCATGTGTTCCAGGTCGTGCTTGAAGAATTTCATGGTCGTATGGTCCTTTGCGTCAGGTTGAAATGTGTACCGGTCAGGCGGAATCAGTGGTGCTCCTCGACCTTGTGGCCGTCGAAGAGTTTTTCTCCCAGGAGAAAGAGGAATCCGGTGAGTCCGAACCCACCCAGGGCGATGACCGTCTCGTACAGCGACGGTGAGTAGCTGAGAAGGTGCTTGTATTCGTTCACTCCCAGTTCGTGGTAGACCGGAACGATCTGTCCCACCACCACCAGGTCGTAGCGCATCACGAAGATGCCGACGACCATGGCCAGGGAGCCGATGAGCATCATCTTCAGATTTGTCCCCTTGGAGCCGAGGAACATCGCCAGGGGGAAGAGCATGCCGAGGCCCAACTCACCCACCCAGAAGTTGAGGGAGTAGGGTCCGAACAGAAGCGCCATAACCGCCTCGTACTTGCCGGCAGGCTGGCCGGCGATGCCGGAGAGCATCTTCCACGCGGTGAAGAAGAGGATCACGCTGATCAGGAGCACGCCGACCTTGGAGGTGACCCGCAGGGCATTCTTCATGGACGCGGACATCTCCTCGTTGTTCACCTTGTAGCCCAGGATGTGGAAGAGGATGATCACCGAGCAGCCGGTCATCATGGCCGAGGCGATGAAGTAGATCGGCATGTAGGGGCCGTGCCAGAACTCGCGTCCCATCAGGAGGCCGAATACGGCCCCCAGGTTGCTGTGGGCGGCGATGCCGGCCACCGAACCGCTGAAGCCGCAGAACACCGCCGGCTTGTGCTTGTCCAGCAACAGGAAGACATACTCGGCGAACATGAAGGCGAGATAGATGCCGTAGAGCGTCCCCATCCACCAGATGTTGGAGGTGAGGTTGGGGGAGATGACGTTGTAGACAGCCATGCGCCACGGGATCTTGATCTCGAAGGCGATGACGAAGAAACCGGACAGGATGGTCGCGATGGAGAGGAAGACCGAGCGCTTCGCAATCGGCATGAAGTCCTGGTTGCCGAAGACATGGCCGATGGAGGAGATAAGGCAGAGGCCGGTGGAGGTCACCACGAAGAAGACGTAGGTACAGATCAGTATCCCCCAGGGGACCTCGCGATAGACGTTGTAAAACTTCTCATGGCCGACCACCATGGCGTGAATGCCTGCCGCTGCTGCTGCCAGGACGGCCACGCCGCACAGGAGAAGCAGAGAATAGTAGGCCATGCTTCCCGACTTGAGCCGTGCGGTTACCAGGCTCTCCAGGGCGTTAAGGGTGAGTTCCGCTGATTCTGCTCCGTTTGACATTGATTGACCCTCCAGTGTAATGTGAAAACCGTGCATCCGCCCGGATGCGTCTCATTCAGCCGGCTGGCGAGAAATCCAGTTCCAGCGACATTCCGTACCGCGCCCTATCACTGCTCTTCTGTTTTTGTTCGTCCTTGCGGCCGGTGTCGTCGGGGTCGATTTCTCCTCGCGCCCAGCGCTCCACAAGTTCGTTCGCCTCCCCCTCCTGATTCCAGAGCACCCAGATGTTTTCCGCATTGAGCGCGATCTCGTAGGGAGATCGACTGTCGCTGCACATGACTCCGGACACCCCCAACCCGCGCAGCCAGACCGACAGGTTTGCTTCTTTTTTGGGATCCCACACCTGAAGCTCGATGCTGATCGCCTTCCTCGCTGCGATGTCGACGGTCGCAACGAAGAAGAGCCGGGAAAGTCCGAGGGGAGGGAGGGTAAGTGTGCCGTAATAGGGAACTGCAACCAGTACCGTTTGATATGTCCGATGTGCACTCATGCCCGTCAGTATTCCAAGGGGCGTGCCGGATTGTGCCGTATGCGGGAATATTTTTAAAAAATGTTGTATTACGATATGTTACGATGGTGTCGCAAATGCGGGGGCAGGCGTTGCAGGCTACTGCGGGCGTTGCATATGCAACGCTGTGGAAGGGTTTTTGATCTAAACATACTTAAGTTTGAATATATTTGAACTTGAATATTGTATGTATGACGGGGTGTTACGGGAATGCGATCGAAGGGTGTTGCAGGGGGTGTTGCGCGGGATGAGGGGTGTTGTGCGATGCAACGCCGATTTTTTCAGGCAGCGGCAATGCCGTTTTTTTTCATCCAGCGCCAGAGGGTGGTACGGTCCACGCCCAGCTCGCGGGCTACCTGGGAGCGGTTTCCGTTGTGGCGCGTCAGCAGTTCCGACAAGGAGTCGAGCGTCATTGCCAGGGGGACGGTGGCCGTCGGCTTGTCGGTTGCCTGGTCGGTGTGGTCGGCGGAGAAGACCGCCGGAGGGAGTTGATCGATACCAATCTCGCCGTTGCGGCAGAGGATCACCGTCTGTTCCAC
>DATBXI010000207.1:0-3349 GCA_036514355.1 Desulfuromonadaceae bacterium | reverse complement strand
CGTCGTCGTTCAGGCGCCACCTGTGGCCCGGGTCGTCCCCCCACCGGCGCCCACACCTCCTCCTGCGGCAGCGGTTCCGCAGCCCGCTCCCACTCCGGCGCGGGCTGTTCCTGCTGCGCCGCCGCCGGAGCCGGCAAAGCCCCGGGCCGTCGTATCCGCACCCGCATCCAAAGACGCTGCTTCCCCCCCTGTCGCCAAGAAGCAGGCGGTGCGGCAACGCAAGCAGAGAGCACAAAAAACTTCACCTGCTGTTGCGGCTCAGCCCGCCACCCCCACCCTCAGCGCCCCTCCGGCGGACATAAAGGTGTCCGGCATTGCCTGGCAGGATGAGCGCAGCGCCCGGCGGGCCGTTGTGAACGGTTTTCTCATGCGTGAAGGAGGCGTGGTGTCCGGGGCAAAAATTACCGAGATTCTCCGGGACCGGGTACGCTTTTCCGCAGGGGACAGGGTTTTTGAGGCGCCGCTGGTGATGAACGGGGCAGCGGCACCGGCACCGGGAAAATGATCGGGGAGAGGTCGTTCATGCTGCGTTTGAGCCTGGTGATCGTCATGGCGCTCCTGATGAGCGCGTGCGGCAAGAAGGGACGCTTGATCTATCCCGATCTGCTGGTGCCGGAGTCCCCCTCGTCGGCGACGTTGCGGCAGGCCGGGCTCGGCATGAAGCTCTCCTTTGTTCTCCCCCAGAAGGACCGGGCCGGCCAACCCCTCACCGATCTGGCCGGGGTGAGGATACTGAAGCGTGAAGCCCTGCCGGGCCAGCCCCAGGAGTGCAGCGCCTGCATGGATGAGTTTCGCCTGTTCAAGACGCTGTACGTGGATGTCCGAGAGAGCAGCGTTCAGCGTTATGGCACCATGATGATCGTGATGGACGGCGCTGTGACAATTGGCAGGACCTACAGCTACCAGGCCGTGCCGTTCACCAAGGCCGCGGTGGACGGACAGGGTGCGCCGCAGCTCACGGCAACCATGGTCGAGCCGCCTCCGCACCCCGTTCTCAGGGTGATCCCTTCCCCCACGGACATCAGGCTGGAGTTCGACGCCACTCCTCCTGCAAAGGGTACCCTGGTGGGATACAATCTGTATCGTGCCGTAAAAGGGGAAACCTTGCCGTTTCTGCCGCTAAACAGGGCGCCGCTGCAGGAGGCGCATTATACCGACAGCGGCCTTGTCCGTCGCCTGACCTACAGCTATGCCGTGAGGATGGTGGTGCGGATGCCGTCGGGCGAGATGGTGGAGAGCAGCTTGTCGAACCTGGCGGATGGAGCTTTGTTGAACGACGAGGAGTAGGTTGCGGGCTTCGGGCATGCGGTACAAACAGAAAAGGCATCCGTTTCCGGATGCCTTTTCTTGTTGAAGCGGTCAGACGCGCAGAACTTACTTGGCAACGGTTTCAGCCAGCTTGGTTGCGATCTCTTTGTAGGGGTTGGCGAACAGGATGATCAGGCAGACAACCAGGGCGTAGATCGCCAGGGACTCGATCATGGCCAGACCGATCATCATGGTGGTCAGGATCTTGCCGGAAGCGCCGGGGTTACGGGAAACGCCTTCAACGGCGCTTTTGACGGCCAGACCCTGGCCGATGCCGGTGCCCACGGTGCCCAGTGCCATACCAATACCTGCTGCCAGAACGCACATCGTGAAAAAGCTCATCTTTACTTCTCCTCTCTTCTTGGTTGATATCCTAAACAGTATAGGATTTGTGAAATCGTTATTGTTTGAGGCGAGGCATTTTTTGTCCTGGCAAGGCTGTCGAGGATGAGTGCGGAGGCGTAGCAGCGCTACGCCGCACAAGCGAGCCCGAAGACTTACGCAGCCAGGGCGGAAAAGGACCGCCTCCTTAGTGTGCCTCTTCCAGCGAGCCCTGGATGTAGATCATGGCCAGCAGCATGAAGACAAAGGCCTGGATGAACGAGACCAGCACGCCCATCAGCATCATGGGCAGCGGCACCAGGAAGGGGGCCAGGCCGAAGAAGATCATCAGCACCAGCTCATGGCCGTTCATGTTACCGAAGAGACGCAGGGTGAGGGAAACGGGGCGGCTCAGGTGGCCGATGACCTCGATGAAGAACATGATCGGTGCCAGCCAGACAATGGGGCCCATGAAATGTTTCAGATAGTGCAGGCCGTGGTGCTTGATCCCCACCACGTGGGTGGAGACGAAGACGATGACGGCACAGGCCGCAGTGGTGTTGATATTGGCAGTGGGGGGGAAGAAGCCGGGTACCAGGCCGATCAGGTTGGAAACCAGGATAAAGAGGGCCAGTGTCGCAACCAGCGGGAAAAAGGGCCGCCCCTCTTCGCCCATGGTGTCGACGATCATGTTCTCGATGCCGCCGACGATCACCTCCATGAAGTTCTGCATGCCGCCGGGGATGGACTTGATCGATTTGGTGGCCAGTACGGAAAGCACCAGCAACAGGGCAATGATCAACCAAGTGTAGGCAATGGCATCGGCGCTGGCCTCGTTGATGTGCAGCGGCTCAAGCAATGTGCGAAAGAACTGCAGAAAGAGCAAGGGGTGGACCATGAAACTAACCTCCTGTGCGCAGGGCACGATATAGTGATAGAGCGATTATGTTGGCAACGATGATTGACAGCCCCACCAGCAGGCCGACCAGCGAAAACCAGCTGGACGTGATGATCCAGTAAAGGATCAGGCCGGTTACGGTGATGCGGGCAATGAAGCGCATCTGGGCGTACAGGTTCGGTTTCGGGGGGAGCAGGCCGAGTATCCGCTGGAGCACGTTGCGCATCCAGACGAAATTGACGATGGCGATGATTCCCCCCGCCAGGATGCCTAAGCCAGTTTTTGCCGTGAAAAGGGCGAATCCGGCCAGGGTCAGAACTGCCAGCAGCCCCAGGCTCCCCCTGATGATGACGCCGAAGAGGTTATCCTCTGTGATCCGTGTCATCATCCTTGTGGATCTCCCTGCCGGCAATCACGTAGATATTCTTGAATCCGGCGGCGATACCGATGAACAAAAAGATATAAAAGAACCAGGGCTTCGTGCCGAACCAGCGGTCCAGTGTCAGGCCGAACCATACGCCGATCCCGATAGCCAGCACCACCGAAATGCCCATGCTGGACACCATGGCCAGGCTTCTGAACAGTTCTCTGTTGTTACCGGCCATCGCAACCCGCCAAAACTTCCTGAACAAAAAACCTATTTCCCTTATCACGATTGTCGGGCCGCTGTCAAACCGAAAATCGTATACCGTATACACGCGGAACGAAACGAGGCGGAAACACAGGGCGGGAGACCGTGTGGTCACGCTAAACTCAGGGGCTGTTCTGCATAAGTGCCTCATCTCGGCAGACGCGGAGATGGGGTGCTCGAAAGGGGCGGCT
>DATBXI010000206.1:0-6453 GCA_036514355.1 Desulfuromonadaceae bacterium | reverse complement strand
GCCACCTTCCTGATCTGGTTCTTTCCCCTGCATGCACCCTTCCTGACGGCCTTCCGCTTTGCCATCAGCGTCGTGGTGATCGCCTGCCCCTGCGCCATGGGGCTGGCCACCCCCACCGCCATCATGGTGGGAAGCGGTGTGGCCCTGCGGCGCGGCATCCTGGTCAAGAAGGGTTCCGCCCTGGAAACCATCTCGCGCCTGGAGGTGCTGCTGCTGGACAAGACCGGCACCCTGACCAGCGGCACCCCAACCATGACCGACCTGGTGCCGGCGTCACACAGTGTTGACCCGGAGCGGCTGCTGGAGTGCCTGGCCACGGCCGAGGCCCACTCCACCCACCCCCTGGCCCAGGCAGCAGTGAAGGCGGCCGCGGAGGCCGGCATCCAGCCGGGCGAGGCTGCGGAGTACGAGGAGCGGGGCGGTTTCGGCATCACCTGCAGCTACAACGGGTTCCGCCTGGCAGTGGGCAACGAGCGCCTCATGGCTGAGGAGGGGATCGGTCTGGAACACTGGGCGGACAAGGCCGGTGAACTGGCCGGCCAGGGCAAGTCGCTGATCTACGTGGCCGCCGGCAACTCGCTGGTGGGACTGGCCGCCTTCGCGGACACCCTCAAGCCCGGCACTGTCGCGGCTGTTGCCGAATTCCGGCGCATGGGCATCCACACCAGCATGATCACCGGCGACCACAGCGACGTGGCCGCCGCCGTGGCCCGGCAGACGGGAGTGGACGGCTTCGAGGCCGAGGTGCTGCCGGCGCGCAAGCAGGAGGTGGTCAGGGAATATCAACAGCAGGGACGGATCACCGGCATGGTGGGTGACGGCATCAACGACGCCCCGGCCCTGGCCCGGGCGGACGTGGGCATCGCCATCGGCGGCGGCACGGACGTGGCCAAGGAGACCGGCGACATCGTGCTGATGCGGGACGACCTGATGGACGCGGTGCGCGCCATCGCCATCGGCCGCGCCACCCTGGCCAAGGTCAAGCAGAACCTGTTCTGGGCGCTCTTCTACAACGTGCTGGGCATCCCCGTTGCTGCCGGCATGCTCTCCGGTTACGGCATCACCCTCAAGCCGGAGTACGCGGGGCTGGCCATGGCGTTCTCGTCCGTGTCGGTGGTACTCAACTCCATCCTGCTGAAGCGGGTGGAGCGGCAGTTGTAATTTCTTTGAAGGAGGTTGTGACATGAAAGTCACCGCATTCAACGGCAGCCCGCGCAGGAACGGCAACACCTCGCTGCTCATCAGCCACGTCTTCGAGGGCTTGGAGAAGGAAGGGATTGCCACCGAACTGGTTCAGGTGGGTGGCGAACGGATCCACGGCTGCGTGGCCTGCTACCAGTGTTTCAACCGCAAGGACCGGCGCTGCGCCGTCAACGACGACATCATCAACGACTGCGTCGAGAAGATGCTGGAATCCGACGGCATCATCATCGGCTCCCCCACCTACTTCGCCGCCCTGACCCCCGAGACCAAGGCGCTCATGGACCGCTGCGGCATGGTGTCACGGGCCAACGGCGACATGTTCCGCCGCAAGGCCGGGGCAGCGGTGGTTTCGGTGCGGCGTGCAGGCGCCATTCATGTGTTCGACGCCATCAACCACTTCTTCACCATCGGGCAGATGATCATCCCCGGTTCCAGTTACTGGAATATCGGCATTGGCCGCAACATCGGCGATGTAGAACAGGACGAGGAAGGGGTGCGCACCATGCAGGCGCTGGGGGAGAACATGGCCTGGCTGCTGAAGAGGATTGCGGAATAACGACGTGAGGAAAATTCCATCCCCACCCTGCCCCCTCCCCTTGAAGGGGAGGGAATGAAGCCTCCCCCTTCAAGGGGGAGGTTGGGAGGGGGATGGGGAGCGCCCTACACCAGCGCCTTGGCAGCCGCTATCACGGCCGCGTAGTCCGGCTCACTGGTCACTTCGGGGACGCGCTGGATGTAGCGGATGGTGTCGCTGGCATCGATCACGAAGATCGTGCGTGCCAGCAGCATCAGCTCCTTGATCAGTACGCCGTAGCTCTTGCCGAAGGAGCGGGAGCGGTAGTCGGACAGCGTGGCCACACGGTCGATGCCGGCTGCGCCGCACCAGCGTTTTTGGGCAAAGGGGAGATCCAGGCTGACGGTCAGCACCGCCACATCACCCGGCAGATTGGCGGCCTCCTGGTTGAAGCGGCGGGTTTCGGTGTCGCACACCGGCGTATCCAGGGACGGCACGGCGCTGATGATCCTGACCTTGCCGGCCGAGCTGGCCAGGGTGACCGGGGCGAGGCCGTTATCCACCACGGAAAAATCGGGGGCCTTATCCCCCACCTTGAGTTCCGGCCCGATCAGGGTCATGGGATTGCCCTTGAAGGTGACGACTCCTGCGCGTTCTTCTGTCATTCGGTTTCCTCCTTGAATTGATTGTAATGTCCGTAAAAGTTTACGGCATACCGGGCGGAATGCAACCGGCTTCAACTATACCCGTGAGCTCCAGAAACTGTATGGTCAACCGGTAGGTAAGTCCCCACAGCACCGGCTTTCCGGACTGGGGAAGCCGGATGGCGGGGACTTCAAACCCCTCATCGGCAAACCGGACCGGGGCAATGACATGGCGCTCCGCTGCCGTCAGGTCCTCCAGCCGCACCCAGAAGGCATCGTACACCTCGCCGTTGAGCACCGGTTCCTCCTGCATACCCTCCAGCCCGTAGACAAAGCACGCAACCCGCACCGGCAGGTGCGCCCCTGCGATGTCGGTCAGGCGCCCCAGGAAGCGGGCAGCACCGAGGTCCAGGCCGATCTCCTCCCCTGTTTCCCGTTCGGCGGCCTGTCGCGGTTCCTCCCCCGGCTCGACCTTGCCCCCCGGAAATGCCAGGTTTCCGGACCACGGGTCGCGTTCGTCCGCTGCCCGCTCGATAAACAGCATCTCCACGTCATTAACCGCGTACCGCAGTATCATCGCCACCGCGGCACGGGTACGGCCATCAAAAGGGGGGTCGGTCGGCCGAGGCCGGCTAAGCAGTTCTGCAATCCGATCAAACGCAAGCAACATCAGGATGGTCCTTCTCCGGCGGGGTGGCAACAGGTTGCGGGTCATCATACGGCAGCAATACGACAAAGTAAAGGGTTGCCCCGTCGACACGCAGCGACATAACGGCGCATGGCGACGTCGTGGGCATGGCGGCGGCAAAAACATCTTGACAGGTTTGCCGGGATGAACTATAAAAATTGTCTGTTTTCAACGGCCTCTTTGGACATCCATAAGAGGCTTTTTCAACACCAGACACCGTCCGCCCCTCGCGTTTTCTAGAGGGACGGGCAACACCGAATGGCGGTGTAGCTCAGCTGGTTAGAGCATACGGCTCATATCCGTAGTGTCCGGGGTTCAAGTCCCTGCACCGCCACCATACATAGTCCAGTAAAGCCTGGACAAAGACGAAAGGCCCTTGAAAACAGGGCCTTTTTCTTTCTGTTACTCTGATTTGTTCAATTCGGCATACCGATCCAACAGTTCTAGAGTTATTTTTTCCCGCATGTAACTCCAAAATGGAGGAATGCCCCATGCCGAAACGGATTATTCCCCTCTCCGATACCATAGCCCATTGCCATTTACACAAAATTCTTTACAGGTCCCTCACGGGGTCCGGTATGGACTCTCGATGAGGCTGCTGATTATCGCGATGCTCTTTTTCACATCGATCGGCTTGGAGATATAGGCGTCCATGCCGGCGTCGAGGCAGCATTCCTCATCCTCTTTAAAGGCGTGGGCCGTCATGGCAACGATAATCGTATGGCCGCCACCGAGAGCCCGCTCCTTTTCACGAATGGCGCGGGTTGCGGCAAAACCGTCTATCTGCGGCATCTGAATATCCATAAGAATGAGGTCGAAGCTGCCAGTTTCCCACATTTCAACCGCTTTCATGCCGTTTTCAGCGCTGTCGGTTTCGAATCCGGACATTTTGAGCATCGATTCGAGAAGCTGCCTGATAGTCGGATCATCTTCCACTATCAGTATGCGCCAACTTCCCTCTGTGCCAGGGTGGGCTGAGACGGTTTCGGACGAATCGACTGCCAGACTGGACTCCCTCTCCGTTTCGGACACAGGGAGAGGAATGCTGAAGAAGAAGATACTCCCTTTCCCTTCGTAGCTTTCGAAGGTCAGGGTCCCGCCCATCCGCTCCACGATCTCCTTGCTGATGGCAAGCCCCAGACCGGTGCCTCCGTATTGGCGGGTATTGGACTCGTCAACCTGGCTGAAGGATTTGAAGAGGAGGTTTCTCTTGTTGTCGGGTATGCCGATGCCGGTATCTGTGATGGTGAAAGTAAATTCCCGTCTGTTGTCTGATGTTGCTGCGCCCGCAGTGACCCGAATCTCCACCTTACCCCGTTCGGTGAACTTGACCGCATTTCCGCACAGGTTCGTGAGGACCTGCCGCAGCCGCACTTGATCGCCCATCACGATTTCGGGAACGTTTCCCGCCACGTTCCTGATCAGATCAAGCCCTTTGCGCAACGCCTCAGGAATGAGAATATCGACCGCGCCGGCAACGCATTCCCGCAGGGAGAACGGGTTGTTCTCCAGTGTGAGCTTACCCTTCTCGACCCGGGCCAGGTCGAGGATGTCGTTGATGATCCGCAGGAGCGATTCGGCCGAGGCATGGGCGGTGTTGAGGAACTCCCGCTGCTCTTCGTCAAGCGGACCGTTAAGGGCGAGGTCGAGCATTCCCAGGACTCCGGTCATGGGGGTGCGCAGTTCGTGGCTCATGTTGGAGAGAAACTGGCTCTTGGCTAGATTGGCCGCCTCGGCGCCCTCTTTGGCCTTGATCATTTCGGCCTCAATCTGCTTCTGCTGGGTGATGTCCTCAGACATAACGAAGATTCTGTCAGAGACGGGAATGCCGAAGATGAGCATTGTCCTTACCATCCCTTCCTTACAGGTAACTCGATATTCGCGACGCTCAATTTCGGTATTCTCGGCTATCGCTTTTCCTACAAGCCCCATCCATTGAGAGATCACTTCCTCCCGATAGGATGCATCCGGGTATGCCAGAACACACCATCGATTTATATCCGGGACTTCATCAAGGCAATAGCCGAATGTTTCAATAGCCCGACGGTTCATACGCTCGATGGTTCCGTCTGTGTTGACAATAGCCATCGAGATGGGGCTCATTTCGATGATTTCTGCAAGCAATTTTTCGCTGGCCCGGAGCAACTCTTCGGACGTTTTGCGCTCGGTGATGTCAAGAATAGTCCCTTCCACGACCCCCTGCTCACGGTAGAGCACAAAGGACATGAGACAATTCCTCACACCACACTGTGAGTTGAACAGCGTAACTTCACATCCAGATACGCGATCGTCTGCGATAATCCTTCGTGCAATCTCCTCCCGTTCCCTCGGATCTGTCCAGAGTATAGCCGAGGGTTTTCCAAGCACCTCCTCCCGGGTCCTTCCGACGATTTCGAGAAACTTCCGGTTAACATCCAGAACCTCGGATCCGTCAAGCCTTGTCCTGACCATGCCGATCTCGGCGTTGTCGAAGAGGTTTCTGAACTTTTCTTCGCTTGCTCGAAGTAACTCCGTCATGTGATCGCGACGGGAAATATCGTCGGCCAGTTTGCGTGCCATTGCGTCGAACGATTGCCCTAATTCGCCTATTTCTCCCCCGGAAACAGAATCGGAAACGCGGACATCGAGATCGCCGTCAGCAAGTCTTTGCGCCGCACGCTGCAGGGTAACTATTTTGTCCAGTATCCCCCTCTTGCTGATGTAGTAGGCGGACCCGATCCCAAGGAACAAAATGGCCGACATAAAGCCAAGATTGAATATCAGTCTGGAGTTTGTTCTTCCTGAAATCACATTCGCAGGCATGCCGGCCCGCACATACATATACGGTTTTTGTTCTCCACTCAGTCGAAGTTGCTGGTAGGCAAAATAGCGATGGATTCCATTGAGGCTGATAGCCTCAAAGGTTCCTCTTTCAGGGCCTTCGGACATACGCCTGAAAAGGTCATCCCTGTCATGACTGCCTACGATTTCAGGTCGCATTAAATTTGACAGAATGATCCCATTATGGTCAGCCAGTAAAAATGATGTCTTAGCTGGAGCTGCTTTCGAGTTAAACTTCTGATTGAACCGTTCAAAGTTAAAAACCACGACAACAACATCGCTTACCTTTCCGGATGCATCCTTGATGGGATAGCCAAAATTCAGCACCGGAACATGCTGGGCTCTGCCAATGACATATTCACCGGAAGAAAAGTGCCCTGTTGCCATCGCATTTTGGAAATATCTTCGGTCTTTAATATTGATGGGGGTTGTTACCGGAATTGCCTCTGCCCACTCTCGACCGGTCCTGTCTGCTATAAGCAGATTGGAATATTGGGGATTCTTGCTGACGAGTTCTCTGAAGAGGGAATTTACTGCCTTTGCGTCATGGTGTCGTACGGCGGGTATCTCTGCAATGGTTCTCA
>DATBXI010000205.1:0-4751 GCA_036514355.1 Desulfuromonadaceae bacterium | reverse complement strand
TGGCCACGCCCCTTCAACCCGCCGGTCAGATTGGTGGGGAATGCCCCGGCCGGCCCGGTCAAGGCGTCGTCAAGCAGCGCATCCATCAGGCGGTTACGGCTGACGATCCCCAGGTCCACGAGATTGATGGGGCCAAAGCCGTTGAACGGGTCGTGCATATTGACATGCATCTTCCCCGCGAAGGTGCGGATGTCCTTGACGCCGGCCATGCCGTAGGCGTAAGCGGCCGCGATGACCGTGGCCGGGAACGAGTGGAAATAGTTGCGGTCGGCGATGGTGGGGATGTCGGTGGCGCTCCCCACCCCGCTCACCAGGACCTCCTGGGGCCTGGAGGTCAGAATGACCGCCGCCATACCGTCGGACATGGGGCAGTAATCGTGGTAACGCAAGGGATACCAGTAGCGGTAGTTCTTGCCGTTGGCGATCTGGCGGTAATAATCCTCCACATCCAGCGTGACGTTCAGGTGCGCATCCGGATTCAGGGCGGCAAAACGCTGACTGCGGCTGGTCAGCATGGCCGAATAGGCGGTCCACTCCTCGTCGGAGAGCCCCAACCGCTCCTTGAGAGCACGCGCCACCAATGCGCCGCAGGCCGGCATTGTCAGCCCGGATTCCGCCTCGTCGCGGTCGATTACTCCGGCAATGATGCGGGTCGATTCCAGGGTCGAGGCATCGCTCATCTTCTGGACACCGATGGCCAGAACATGATCATAACGCCCCGAGGCCACTTCCAGGTAGGCGTTTTCAAAGGCCGAAGCGCCGGATGAGGAGGCCGTGTCGATCAGGACCGATTTGGCGCCTGAGATGCCGAGGATTCCGGCGATCTTGGCCGCGGTATTGTCCACCCCGGAAAAAGCGGCCGGATTCTGGCTTCCCACCACCACCGCCTCGATATCGCGCCGCCTGACCGGACTGCCGCTGAATACCTCTCCGCAGCGTTCAGCCATCTCCAGGAAGGAGAGCGCTTCCTTGTCCTTGCCGTTATAGCGCCCCACAGGCGCCATCCAGGCGGCCGCCACATAGACCTGGCGGGGCCGAAATGTCGTGTTCATGAATCCCCCTTGACCAAAAGAAAAGGCGCCCGACTTGCGGGCGCCTTAAACTGTACCATAGGGGCGGCGTTCCTCAAGGCTACTTGCGCAGCACCTTGATAACCGCCGAAAAATCCTCCTCGCCCCAACCCGCCTCAACACCCGCTTCGTACACCTTGCTGGCGGCCTCGGCGGCAGGGAGGGTCAAACCGACGAGGCGGGCGGCGTTCATGACCACATGCATCTGTTCATGAACGTACTTGAGCGCCAGGCTGCGGGAGAAGTCCCCCCTGGCCATGGCACGCCCCTTGAGATGGAACAGGGGGGAGGCGACCCCGCGGGTATCGAGCACCTCCAGGATCTTGTCGGCGTTGAAGCCCATTTTTTCGCCGAAAACCAGCCCTTCGGCCAGTACCTGAACCAACTCGGCCTGCACCAGGTTGACGATGAACTTCATCTTGGTGGCGTCTCCCACCTGGCCGACGTGGATGATGTTCAGGCCGAAAAAGGAGAAGGCTTCGCGGCATTTGCCCACCAGCGAGGAATCTCCCCCGGTGATGATGGTCAGCAGCCCGTTGGCTGCGTGGTCCTTGCTGCCCCAGACCGGCGCATCCAGATAGAAGACTTTTTTCCTGTCCGACTCGTCGGACATCTTCATGGTGGTTTCCAGGGAGTGGGAACCCATGTCGGCCAGGATGGTGCCGGCGTCGATGCCGGCAAGTATGCCGTTCTCCCCGAAGAACAGACCGCCCAGCTCATCCCCTTCGGGCACAATGGCGATCACCAGGTCGCGTCCCTTGGCAGCTTCGGCGGCGGATGCCGCACCCTTTGCACCCAACGCAACCAGATCCGCAACCGCTTCCTGGTTGCTGTCAAACACGCTCAATTCATAGCTGCCCTTGGTCAGGTTGGCGGCCATATGCCTGCCAACGGTGCCAAGTCCGATAAATCCGATTTTTCTCAGCATACGTGCGCCTCCTGAAATAAAAACCATATTTTCAAATAATGTTTTGCAATTTTACACAAAAACCAGCGGCTTGCAACACCCAAATGTTATTACGGTCTTGTCCATAAACCAACGCCATCTCCCCGCTATGCGAGCGACTGGCCTTAGCGGGATGTATGCACGCCGATGCGCGGGCAGAGCGCGGCCAAGCGGCAGGTTGAGCAGCGCGGCGAGACAGGGTGGCAGTGGTTCTGGCCAAATGCCACCAGCAGGTCGTTGATCTCGATCCAGTACTGTGGCGGCAATATGGCCCGCAGGGCCATCTCGGTCGCCTCCGGGGTCTTCGTTGCCACATATCCCCAGCGGTTGCAGATGCGATGGACATGGGTATCGACGCAGATACCGGGCTTGCCGAAGCCCAGTGTCAGCACCAGATTGGCGGTCTTGCGCCCCACCCCCTTGAAGGTCAGGAGTTCGTCCAAATCGTCCGGCACCGCGCCGCCGTAGTCGGCAACGAGTCGTCGCGCGATCTCACTGATCTGTTCCGCCTTAGTCCGGTAGAAACCGGCCGGATAGATCAGCCCGGCGATCTCTTCCACCGCCAGGTTCTGCATCGCCTCCGGGGTGTCGGCACGCCCGAAGAGCCGGGCCGAGGCCTGGGCGGTCACCTCATCCTTGGTGCGCAGCGAGATGATGCAGGATATCAGCACCTTGAACGGGCTGCGCCCTGTTTCGGCAACAATCGTCACGGCGGGCTTGCGCCATTTCGGGTACTCTTCCCGCAGGATGGTAATGACGGTATGGATATCGTCCGGTTTCACGGGACGAATAGTATCCGAACCGGGTAAGGCATGCAATACCGGTTTTACTTTTGGATCGGCCAAGGCTACTATGGCATCATGAGAATGGATACAAGACACTTCATCGACCTGCACCTGCACTCCAATTGTTCGGACGGCGCCTTTTCGCCGGCGGAACTGGTGGAGCGGGCCGCAAAAGCAGGGCTGGCGGCCATCGCCATCGCCGACCACGATTCGGTGGCGGGTATCGCCGAAGCCGTCTCCGCAGGGGAGCGGTGCGGCGTCAGCGTGATCCCGGCAGTGGAGTTGTCCGTGCAGTTCGGCGCATGGCAGGATGTCCATCTGCTGGGGTACGGCATTGACTATACCGACAGCGGTTTTCTCGAACAACTGAACGGTTTCCGGCAACGACGGGAGCGCCGCAACGTGGAAATCCTGGAGCGGGTGAACGAACGGCTCACCCGTGAGGGGCGGGACGGGTTGGAGCTTACCCGGGTGCTCGCCTACGCCAGGGATGCCATCGGACGCCCCCACATCGCCCGTGCCCTCCTGGACAATGGGTACGTAACCTCCGTTGAGGAAGCCTTCCTGCGTTACCTGGTTCCCTGCAACGTCCCCAAAGCGTATTGGCCCATCAGCGACGCCATAGCCGAAATCAGGCGAGTGGCGGGCGCAGCCGTGCTGGCACATCCGACAACCATCAGCACCGATCGACGGGAACTGCGTCAGGCCATCAGTGAACTGGCGGACATGGGGCTGGACGGCATCGAGGTGTTCAACAACCTGGCCCAACCGGAGGAGATGGAATTCCTGCGCCGTCTGGCAGGGGAATTGGGGCTTCTGGTGACTGGAGGGTCCGATTTCCACGGCATCGAGGAGAGACTGGAAATGGGAAGGGGGCGCGGCGGCATGCGCTTCAGCGCCGACCTCCTCGCCCCCTTGAACGAACTCTTATCTCAACGGCGGTAATGTTTCGAAATCAGTCGATTATACGAATTTGGAAAAAGCTCCAGATGCAAGGCTTGCGATTCGTGAGGAATGAGGCGTAGCTTGGGCTACGCCGCAGTGACGAAGGATGAGCATAACGCAGCAGATGGACTTTTTACGAATTCGTCAGCTTTTGTCCTTGTAGGCCTTGTAGTTCACCACCTGAATATCCTGCTTGACCGACTTGACCCCCTTGACCGCTTCCACGATGCCGAGGGCGGTCTTCTTCTCCTTTTCCGAAGCCAGGTAGCCGCTCAACTGGACCTTCCCCTTTTCGACGACAATCTTGAACGGGCGGTAATCCAGGTCGGAGGAATTCAACAATGCGGTTTCGATCCGCTTCATCAGGATGGTGTTGTCGATCTTCTCGGCCGCGCCCTTGTCGGCGTCCTTGAGGCCCGGATCCTTGGCGGCGGCCACGATGCTCTCGATGATCGTGGCGGGCAACAGCCGCGAGGTGTTGAACGTCATGTCGTACCCCAGCGGATCGTCCCAATCGCGGTCGAAATAGAAGTGGATGAACCCCCCGCGCTGATGGTCACTGCGGCGGATCATGGAGCGGGCCAGATCGGGATCGAGCCATTCGCGCTCGGCAAATCGCTCCACCCGCTCCTCGAAATCCGCAATGAAACGGAGCCTGAGCACGTTGCCGCATTCCTTCACCAGATCCTGGCCGCCGCGACCGTAAAGGATCACGTTTCCCTTGCGGGCATAGTCGAGGAGGATCAGTTCGACCGTATTCAGCGCTGCGGCGCGCTTGCGGTCCTCGGCCGTGATGTATGAGGGCGGTTTTTCATCGACCATCTGGAGCATGTCCGGAGAAAGCCCGTACTTGGGCGCGCAGGCGCCGATGCACGCGCCGTCCACCAGCGTATACTTCAGCTTTTTGGCGACCTCTGTCGCTATCTGATATGCCCCGGTACCCATTTCCCGCGAAATCGTGATGACCGCCATGTACCAAACCTCCCTGCGTTTGTAAGCACTCAC
>DATBXI010000204.1:0-2903 GCA_036514355.1 Desulfuromonadaceae bacterium | reverse complement strand
GATCCTGATGGACATCCACATGCCGCTAGTCGATGGCATCGAGGCCACCTGGATCATCCGCACCCATGAAAAGGAAGGTGGAGCCTACACTCCGATCATCGCCTGTTCATCTAATCACGCGAAGGAACTTACCGAGGGTGTGTCTAGTCTGGGGTTCGACGGTTTTATACGCAAACCATTCCTCTTTGAAACGCTGCTAGAGGAAATCTTCCGTTGTACCCAGCTGAAACGTGAGGAATAGATAAAGATGACGATTTCCCGTCCTGCGGGGTCAATAGCCCGTTTTGCAGCCATTCTCTCAGCAGCGATTCTGCTCTGCTTTGTTAGGGCTGAAGCAGCCCCACAGGGGAAACCGCTGCTCCTGCTCTGTGACCGGGCCCATCCTCAGCGCGGTGCCTGTTATATTGAAAATAGGGTCACCAATGGTCTGGCGGTCGATTTTGCGAAGGCGCTGTCCAGAGAAATGGGCCGTCAGATCAGGATCGAATCGGCCGACTGGCAGACCGCCCATGAGATGACCCAAAAGGGGGAGGCAGACGGGCTGATCGGGTTGAACATTTCCGAGGAGACCGGACAGCTCTACGACTTCTCAAAGCCGATATATACGCGCGAGTACCGACTGTTTGTCCGTGATGACGAGATGAGCATCACCGGGGTGAGCGACCTTGCCGGACTGAAAGTTGCGGTGGCCAGCGACGGATTCCCGCAGGCATTCATGGAAGATTACCCAGAAATCAGTACCGTTACGGTGGCAAACTGCGGTGAAGGACTAAAGCTACTTGCCACCGGGAGGGTGAATGCGGTTGCCGCTGACATCCGGGCCGCAGCTTATGCTATCCGGATGCAAGATATGGAAGGCATAAAGATTGTCGGAGGGCCCTTTGCAGTACTGCCAGGGACCATTGCCGTCAGAAAAGGAAACCAGAAACTGGTCGGGGAGATCAACCGGGCCATTGGCAGGCTGGAAGAATCGGGAGAATTAACGCAAATCCGGGACAAGTGGCACCCTCCAGAGATGGTTTTTCTCCGGAAAAATGAGGCGATGCGGATCGCGTTCATAGCCGCGTCTCTCGTGATGGCGGCGATGGCTGTGTTAGTGGCGATCTGGATCGTCGTCCTCAAACGGCAGGTCCGCGAACGGAAAAACGCGGAACAGGCCCTGGGCGAAAGTCAAACCATGTTGGCGCAGATCCTGGACTCCGTTCCGCTGGGAATATTCTGGAAGGACCGGAACAGCGTCTACCGGGGGTGCAACAAGGTATTTGCCGGGTCATTGGGGTTCCAGAACACCGCTCAGGTCATCGGCAAGACCGATTTCGCCCTCCCTTGGCCGCGGGAAGAGGCCGCGGCATACCGGGCGGACGATCGGGAGGTCATGGAGCACAACCGTCCCAAGCTCCACATCGAGGAGCCGATGCAGCAGGCGGACGGCACCCGGTTGTGGGTGGAGACCACCAAGGTCCCTCTTCTCAATGACAGCGGCAACGTGTATGGCGTTCTCGGCGTCTGCGATGACATCACCGATCGCAAAAAGAACGAACAGGCACTTCGGGAAAGCGAAGGAAGATATCGCGAACTCGTGGAAAACCTGAATGTCGGCATCTTCAGGAGCATACCGACATCGGGGGAGGTCGTCAGTGCCAACAGCGCACTGTTCGAGATATTCAGCTATGACACGCTGACGGAGTTTCAACAACTGCCGCTCTCAGCCCACTATCTTCACGATGCCAACCGCTCGCTGCTCCTTGAGAAGATCTCCCATGACGGCCAGATCAGGGATTGGGAAGTGGCAGCCCGCAAAAAGGACGGTTCCCCCTTCTGGGTTTCCATCAGCGCCAAAGCCACTTATAACGAAGATGGAACCGTCCGTTGGATCGACGGCATCATCAAGGACGTCACCAAGCGACGCCACATGCAAAAGACGTTGAGTGAAAACGAGCAACGCTTCCGCGCGATCTTCGAGCACTCAGGGATCGGCATTGCCGTTGTGGACATGCAGGGCCATCCTGAGGAATGCAACCCCGTGCTCCTGGAGATGCTTGGCTACGACCAGGAAGAGCTTGGCGGCATGGCGTTCACGAATTTTACCCATCCCGATGACCGGGAGTTGGATTGGGGGCTGTTCGGCGAACTCATCGCCGGAAAACGCGACCGCTACCAAATGGAAAAACGCTACATCGCGAAGAGCGGGCAGGTACTATGGGGGCACCTGACGGTCTCTCTCATCCGTGACGCCGGGGGTGAACCGCTGCATTGTATCGCCATGGTCGACGATATTACCGAGCTCAGGAAGATGCGGGAGATGATGGTCCAGACGGAAAAGATGACCATGATCGCCGGACTGGCGGCCGGCATGGCCCACGAGATCAACAATCCGCTCGGGATCGTCGTGCAGAACCTGCAGGTGCTGGAGCGGCGTTTTTCTCCCAATTTTCCCCGGAACATCGAGATTGCAGAGCAGGTCGGCATTGAGTTCGAACGGCTGCTTGCCTATCTCAAGCGCCAGGAGGTGTTCGATTTCATCAGTGGTATACGGGATGCTGGCAGTCGCGCGTCGAAGGTCATGACCAACATGCTGCAGTTCAGCAGGAAAAGCGACGGATGGCATCAGCCCGTTTCCCCGACAGCGGTATGCGACCAGGCAATAGAGATGACGGAGAGCGATTACGATCTCAGGAAGCATTACGACTTCAAGCATATTGCGATTGTGAGGGAGTATGCCAATGACCTGCCGCAGGTATCGGTCAATATATCCGAGATCGTGCAGGTAATGATCAACCTGCTCAAGAATGCTGCCCAGGCGTTGTCTAATGCGTGTACCGGCGGGAAGCCGCAGATACGAATCAGCATTAGCCGTCACAACGAGATGATTGAGATCAAGGTCGCAGATAATGGGCCGGGGA
>DATBXI010000203.1:0-3181 GCA_036514355.1 Desulfuromonadaceae bacterium | reverse complement strand
TTACGGACAACGCCAATGCCCGGCGGATGGCGGAGCAGATGCGGCAGCGCTACGGAAGCAGCAGCATTCAGGAGGCGCAGGTGAAGGGTACGCACTTTTTCCGGGTGCGGGTCGGCCGCTATGAATCCCTGAAAAAGGCGGAACAGGCGCGCTCCGGTTTCGAGCGGGAGCATCCGGGGTGCTTCGTTGTGGCGCTGGATTAGGATTACGCGGCGCTTATCACGGGGGGGCGTCAAAACTCCCGAAGACAGGCGTGTCTCCTACGTTGCCCCTGAACCGGGGTGCGGCCTCGACCGGCCAGTAGTTGTAGGTGAAGTGAATCCGCTCCGGTTGTGTGCCGGGTACCAGGCGGAATTCCATCCGGAACGATTCAGGTTTGCCGGGCGCCAGGTAGGTAGGGAAATCGGCGTAGGTCTGACGGGCAAAGACCTTACCGTCCCGTCCCACGAGCCGGCTGGTCAGTTCCATGTCCCACAGGTAATCCGAGCGCAGGTTGTTGACCGTTCCCGTCAGGCGGAGTGTGCCGTCAGTCTGCTCCGCCCGCCAGGCGATTTCCAGGTCGTAGTAGCGGAACTGATGGTCTGAATAGGCGGGATTGGTGTCCAGTTCCTTGTGGTAAAGGGTGCAGCCGGCAGTAAATGCCACCGCCAGAACTGCGGCAAGGAGTAGAATTTCTCGTACCACGACGCTTACCTCCAGTTCCTCCTCTGAAGATTATTATACCTCCAGGAATGAACGGGAAGAAGTGGCCACTTTGACGGGAAACCTGTTCGTATGGTGACGTCCGGGCACCGGGCAAAACTCACCGTGCTTCGGACGTATAGGGGGAGCCGGTCCAGCGCGTCACCGCCTGCCGATAGCCGTATTGCTTGACCATCTGAAGAAAGCGCTGGTTGGCCTGTTCAACGCGCGATTCCATCATATCATGGTCAACCGAAGTCAAATACTTCGCTATGACCTGGAGCATGTCCCCGGCCGGGGCATTGACAGCAACAGCCTCGCTCTCCGAACCTTGGGGGCCCGCCTGTACCCGTGTCGTTTCCATCGGTTCGGATGCGGATACAAGCGAGTCCGGTGAGCCATTGGCAGCATAAGCTGCGCAGGCAAGGAAGAGTGGCATGGACAACAGCACTATGGGTTTGAACATGATATCCTCCCCTCTCCCGTAGGCCGGGTCATGAAGATAGTGCGCATGGGTGCGTTTCATCATGGGCTTGTTCCAATGCTGCAACATATTTGCCGAATCGCCTGTCTATCTTCATGATATGATTCGTCAGCCAGTTGCCCAACAACCGGGCTACCTCTATCAATGTTATGGCCGGATTGCGTTCCGTTTCATATAACTCCTGGTGAATATGCATGATCTTTTCGGAGAACATGCCATGTTCGATCTTCTGCAGCCCCACTTCAGGATAATCATATCTCTCCATCACGTGCTCTTCTGATGCCAAATGGTTACGCGAGTAGTCCACGAGTTCGTTCAGGATATATTTGAGCTCATCCTCCATGTCAGTGCGTATGCAGGCGTTGTATGTCTTGTTGAGAAGGTACACCAGGTGTTTGTGCTGATCGTCAATCTGTGCCACACCCACGGATAAGCTGTCATCCCATTCAACGCAAAACATGGGTTCCTCCAAATCGTTTTCCCGAGGCCAGGACCAAAGGCGTTATCGGCTGCTGCGGATGCAGCAGCCTGATGAAACGCATAAACAGCAGAATCCGTGCCGTTACTTTTTTATTTAATGATATCGGGTTGTTGTGCTGGATGGTGGACTGGCTGCGTGGCCGGGGGTGTAATAAATAGCGACTGCGGGGACGTCAGAGTAAAATAATGGGACAACGCGGAGCGGCATATTGGCCGCGGGCGGAACCGAGACCGCCCCATGTCGGAGGGACATGGGGCGGCCATGGACGGGAGAGTCGGAATTCTGCGACGAACGAACTACTGTTCTTCCACCAGCTTCCAGGTCAGGTCGGGATTGTAGGCTTTCATCCGGCGCGCAATCTCGGCGGTCCCGGGGCCCAGGTTCTTCTGGTAGACCCGGCCGCGCTGATTGACGATAAAGGTCATCACCCCCGAGACTCCCCAGCGGGCCGGGTAGGCGACCAGGGCGTGACCTCCCACCATGTTGCCGTTGATCACGTAGGCGAACTTCCCGCCCTGGGCGCTCGACCCCTGCCGCTTGAGGATGCGGAAATAGTAGCCGTGGAAGGGGCGGGGACCTTTTTGCCCTGGCTTGCGCTGCTGCATGTACCCCTCTTCTTTGGCCTTGGCCACCAGGGGGCCGAGGGGACTCTCTTTCGCGCCCGCCGCCGTCGGCCAGTAGAGGCCATCCCGCTTGCCGGGCGTGCTGATCATGCGCTGGGCATACTTGGGGATCTGGTCGCCGTCCGGTTCCGGCATGGTGTAGTATTCCCGCTGCGCTTCCACATAGGCCCGACAGACCTGGATGGCCAGCAGTTCGTTCTGGCCGATGCGGCGGTTGAGGATTTCCTCGCGGCCCGCCTCCGTGTCAAACAGCCAGATGCCCCCCCTGTTGACGATCGGCACGGGAAAGGGCCATTTTTCAGCGCCGACGAGCAGGGTCCCCTTTGTTTCGCTCTCCTTGGCAAGCTCCACCCCTTCGGCCACATGACGGGCGAAATGCTCGAATTCCGCGGCCTGCTCCACCGGGTCGCCCGGCTCGAGCTCTCCGGCGACCGGCCCGAAGATCGCCCGCAGGGCGTCATGGTCCTGTGCGCGGACTGCGTCGATCAGTGCCTGACGGGCTTCCTCGGGTGAGACAAAGGTGCGTTGGCCCTGAGGAGGGGCGGCCAGGACAGCGGTACAGAATGCTGCCATCATCAGGAGCATGGCTGCGATCCGGTACCATCCCCTGATCTGGAACGGGATGCTGCGCCTATGGTTCGTCATGCCTGGAGTTCCTTTCGTGAGCACGGCCGGTGCGGGTATCCAGCCGTGGAAGTTGATAATTGGCCTCGCTAACGCTGCGGCTTGCCTCCGCCTCCGCTGTGTCCGGCGGGCTGGGGCGCGGATTGTCTGCCCCCGCCTCCCTGGCGCTGTGCCGGGGCAGGGGTCTGCTGGCTGCGGGTCGGGACCGGGCGGCCGGGTGTCTTGCCGATGGTTTCTCGGCTGGCTTGGCCGCGCTCCCGGTAGGTCCTGGCCTCCCCTTTGCTGCCG
>DATBXI010000202.1:0-2114 GCA_036514355.1 Desulfuromonadaceae bacterium | reverse complement strand
CGGAACCTGGTAGCAGAGCGACTTGCCGCCGCCCGTGGGCATGACCAGGAACACGTCCTCCCCGCCGCGGACCCGCTCGATCACCTCCTGCTGGGGAGGGCGGAAGGCGTGGAACCCGAAGACGGTTTTGAGGGTTTCATGAATGGTTGCGGTCATAATTCAAGAACTTTTTTGCCACAGAGTGTGGCAAAAGCCTGTGGTGTTACAGTTCCCGCAACGTCCGCTGCCAGGCTTCCTTCATCTCCGCCAGCCCGGCCTTGACCACGGTGCTGCCGGAGAGCCCCGTGATGACAAGGTCCTGCCCGTCGGTCACCGCACCGATGGAGGCAAAGCAGTTGCCGCTCATTGCGGCCTCGAACGCCTCCCGCTTTTCGGGATGAACCGTAACCAGGTGCCGCGAGGCCGACTCGCTGAACAGCAGCGCCGCGTCGGATCTAGCCGCTACATCCCCTTTCCAGAGCACGCGGCTGAGGTCGATTGTCATGCCGAAGCCGCCGGCAAAGGCCGACTCGGCCGCTGCCACGGCCAGGCCGCCGTCGGACAGGTCGTGACATGATGCGACGCATCCTGACACAACAGCCTGGTGATACGCCTGGTAGCGTTTGTAGGCACGTTCGGTGTCCACGTGGGGCACCTTGTTGCCGACGGCCCCCTTGAGGGCCAGGTATTCCGAGCCTCCCAGTTCGTCGCCGGTCTTGCCCAGCAGGTACACGATGTCGCCCGGCCGCTTCACGTCCATGGTCACGGCCTTCCGGGCGTCCCCGATCTTGCCTATCACCGAGAAGAGCAGCGTGGGGGGGATGGATATCTTGACGCTGCCGTCGTAGAAGTCGTTCTTCATGGAGTCCTTGCCCGAGATCAGGGGAAGGTTGTAGGCCATGCAGACGTCGTAGAGCGCCTGGTTGGAGCGCACCAGCTGGGCCATCTTGTAGGGGCCGTCCGGGGTCTTGTCGGAGAGCACCGGGTCGCACCAGCAGAAGTTGTCCAGGCCGGCCACCAGGTCCAGGGAGCCCCCGACGGCCACGTAGTTGCGCAAGGCCTCGTCGATGGCGTTGGCGGTCATGTGGTAGGTGTCGATGTCCGAGTAGCGCGGACAGATGCCATGGGCCGTCACCACCCCCTCGAAGGAGTCCAGGATCGGCCTGACCACGGCCGCGTCCGAGGGACCGTCGTTGGCCACACCGCTGAAGGGTTTGACCACCGAGCCCCCCTGCACCTCATGGTCGTAGCGCCGGACCACCGACTCCTTGGAGCAGATGTTCAGCGAGCCGAGCAGCACCGTCAGATCATCGGTGTAGTTGTCCTTTATCTCTATCTCTACCTCTTTCTGTTCCCTGACCTCCCACTTCGCCGGAATCTGCATGGGTGGCAGCCCCTCGTGCATGAACGACATGGGGAGCCAGGCCACGGTCCGTCCGGCATACAGGATGTGAAACACGCCCGAGTCGGTGAACTCGCCCAGCACCGTGGCCTCGCAGCCGAAACGCCCGGCCATGGCCATGAATTCGTCGATGTGCTCGGGGGGCACAGCCAGGGACATGCGCTCCTGGGCCTCGGAGATCAGGATCTCCCAAGGGTTCAGGCCGGGGTATTTCAGCGGCGCCCGGGAGAGGTCCATGCGGCAGCCGCCGCACTCGCCCGCCATCTCGCCGATGGAGGACGACAGCCCGCCGGCGCCGTTGTCGGTGATGAACCGGTACAGCCCGCGGTCCCGGGCGCGGATCAGGAAATCGAACATCCGTTTCTGGGTGATGGGGTCGCCGATCTGCACCGCCGTGACCGGCGAGTTCTCGTTCAACTCCTCGGAGGAGAAGGTGGCGCCGTGGATGCCGTCCTTGCCGATGCGGCCGCCGGTCATGACGATCAGGTCGCCCGGCGTGATGGACTTGTCGTGCCCCGGCCGGCCGTTGATCTCGGCCGGCATGATCCCGGCCGTGCCGCAGAACACCAGCGGCTTGCCGCAGAAACGCTCGTCGAACACGATGGAGCCGTTGACCGTGGGGATGCCGCTCTTGTTGCCCCCGTGCTCGACCCCCTCCACCACCCCCTCGTAGATGCGGCGGGGGTGCAGCAGGCGGCTGGGAAGCGGCTTGGCGTAGAACGGGTCGGCGAAG
>DATBXI010000201.1:0-14530 GCA_036514355.1 Desulfuromonadaceae bacterium | reverse complement strand
CCGAACAGGTTCATGCTGCCGCCGATGACGTTCTGGCCTGCGGCCTTGCATACCGGTTTTGATTCGCCGGTGATGACGGATTCATCCACCTCCGACTCTCCGCTGATCACGATGCCGTCCAGGGGTATCCGTTCGCCCGGCCGCACCAAAAGGGCGTCTCCCCGCTGCACCGACGCCACGGCAACCATCTCCACATCCGCATTGTCCCCTGGGAGAGCGTCGGCCCGCAGCCTCCTCGCCTCCTTGGGTATGAGCTCGGAAAGCATCTGGATGGTCATGGACGCCTTCCCCTTTGCCACGGTCTCTATGTACCTCCCCAGGAGGATGAGGGTAATGATCATCGCCGCCGTGTCAAAGTAGACCTCGCCCCCCGTACAGAGGTTGTAGATGCTGTAGATGAATGCCGACCCGGCGCCTACCGTGATCAGCGAATCCATGGTGAAATTGAGCGACCGCAAGCCGCGGAGGGTGTTGGTTATGAACGGCATGCCAGAGTAAAATATCACCGGCAGCGTCAGAACCAGGGAAATGATTTCCAGCAGGTGCTTGATGTTCTTGTCAAAGCCCTGGAAATAGCCGGCGTACAGAGCAACGCTGTAGATCATCAGGTTGGACGACAAAAAACCTGCCGTGCCGAAACGGACCAGAAGGTCCCGTGCCTCGGCCCGCTGCGCCTTGTATCGCTCGGTTTCCGTGTATGGGCGGGGAAGGTAGCCTATGGAGGCGATCCGGTTGATGATGGTGCCGATGCCGGTCCGTTCCGGATTCCACCGGATTCTTGCCATGTGTGTGGCGTAATTGAGCCGGGCATAGACCACGCCGTCGGTTTTGTGCAATATCCGCTCATTGAGCCAGACGCAGGAGGCGCACCGGATGTTGCCGACATAGATATCGATTTCTTGGAGGGGAATCTCCCCTTCTTTGGAGTCGTCGGGGGGGACATCCCGTACCAGTCCCTCGAACAGGCTTGCATCGGGCGGGGCGATCACGGGTGCGCCGCCGGCTGTTGCCTCTTTCCAGTCCCTTTTCTCGTAAAACCGTTCGAGGCCTTCATCGCGAATGAGGCGGTAGATCCCCCGGCAGCCGTTGCAGCAAAACACCAGGGCCTTGCCGTCCATCTCGTCGTGGACGGCCTCTCGCTCGGGAAAGGACAATTGGCAATGGCTACACTCGGGCACACATACCTCGGACGCGGATCAGGGTGAAACTGCCCTGTAGAAAAACAACGCCCCGGCAGCGATCATCGCGATGGCAGAGGCGCGGTACAGCTTGAGCCGTGTCTGCTGGCCAAGGACCCTGAGCAGGCTCCCGAGCAGCAGTAATGCGGGCAGGGTGCCAGCGCCAAAGAGGAACAGCAGGGACATCCCCTGGAGAAATCCCTCTGCCCGGCTAGCGGCATGCACCCCTGCACCGGCAGCCGCAATAAAGGCCGTATAGGATAGCCCGCAAGGGATGAACCCCAGTATCAGTCCCATGGGGAAAAATGCCCCCGCACTGCCGGACGCGGTCACAAACGCGACCATGCGCCCCGCAACGGTGCCGCATCCGGCGCCGATTTCCAGCTTCAGAGGCAGCCACCCGCCTACGGCACATCCCATTACCACCATCACGATACCGATGCCAGCCATGACGATGTTCTGAAAATTTTCCACCGGCGCAATGACGCCGGCAAATGAGCCCGTCAGGCCCATGATCCCGCCGATGATGCTGTAGGTGGTAATTCTGCCGAGGTTATAGAGCAGCTGGGGAAGAAGGCTCGTTCTGGCCGGGTGGAGTGCATAGGCGGCGACCACGGGGCCGCACATGCCCATGCAGTGGCCGAAACCGCCGAAAAAGCCGGAGGCGAGCATGAGGAGGTATGTGGATTCAGTAGAGAACATTAAACAGGAACACGGTCTCGGAGGGGGACTGCCCCGGCAGTTCGACGGTTGCGGACCAGAGCCGTTTGTTGCTGTGGCACCTGGGGACCACTCCCTTGCCGGTATATCTTCCGTTGCCTGACCTGACCAGCCTGACCTCATTGGTGCCCATGTACATGCCCGGCATGTTCAGCTTGAGCCTGAGCTCTTCATACTCCTTGATTCCCGCCACGGTCACCGTGAAGGTGAGCTCTTTCATGGCCGTTACCGGTTTGGGGGCGATGTCGAGCGTGATGTGAGCCGTGCCTGCCTTTTGCGAGCAGGGCCCGCGGTTGATGTCGCACGTCTGAGCCGGGGGCGTCGAATCAGCCGCATGGCCGGCGCAGGGATGGAGCCCCAGAGACAGGAGCATGACGATCAGGCAATGCAGGCGTTTCAGCCGGGGCGTCGACGATGAAAGCGGAGAGGGAGAAGGCGAGGGTGGTCTGCGCATGTTACCTCTCTTTGTCGTCATGCGGCGAATCGTTATGAACCGTGCCCTTATCATCGTCATCCATCATTCTGAATTTGGGTTCCTCTACCTCGTTCTTTATCTTTGGGCTGTAATAGTACACCACAGCCACGATAAACGCTATAAAGAGAACCACGGTCATGCCGAAATAGATCCATCCGCTCCATTGCATAGCTCAGTCCCTTCTGTGCCGGTAATGCATGGTGCGGCCCACATCGCCGAACGCAGCCACGGCGGATGTCAGCCGCACCATGCATGTCATCGTGTACTAGTCGAACTTCACCTTCAGGGGGCCTGAGTTATAGCTGTTGTGGCGGCTCGAGTTGTTGAACACCGCGATGCCCAGGTTGAACTCCTTCCGGGTATCGAATTGCACGTCGTTCTCCTTGTCGGAGGTCTCGAGCTTCCTCTGCAGCATCAGGTTCCAGCGGCCGTTCGCCCATTTTGCCTTGGCCTTCACATCCGCCATGCTGCCCGAGAACTTGGACAGGATCCACGAAGGCACCACGTCGCCTTCCTTGGCGTTCTTGAGTTCCACGGTCTCACCCTCCATCAGGGCGCCGGGCACAGAAGCCTTCTTGGCGGGATCCTGCACGAACTTCGGCTTTTTCTTGTCGCTGGACTCGTTCTTCTTTGCCTTGCCGGTGCCGGCATCGCCCTTCCGGGAGTCGTCATCCACGTAGCCGTCCTCGGCATACCCCAGGGCGCCGCTGGTCTGGGCCTTCCATTCCCAGATGTCTCCCCGCTCGGTGGCCGTGTCGGTGTGGTACTTCCAGTCCTCATGGTTCTTCGACTCCGAGTGGCATACCACCGTACACCCCTTGGTGGCGAAGTTCTTTATGCGCTTGATCTCCCAGTTGATCGCCAGCTTGTCCTCGTCCTCCTTGGACTTTGTCCATTTGCCCTTGGAAAACTTCCACGGCTCCTTGGACACGTTCTGGTCGCTGTCCGGCCAGGAGAGTAGCATGCTGATATTTCCCCCCTTGGTGTAGACCGCCTTGACCTTCACCTCCAGGGTCTTCTTCTCGAACGGGCCGCCGGAGGCGCCGTCATTGATCAGCACCGCTTCCTTGGCCGAACCCCATTCGGTGCTGGTCACGTCAACAGGATCCTTGGACACCTTCTTGGCGACGATCAGGCTGTCCCCCTTTCCGGCCGCGAAGGCACTCCCCACACATACCAGTACGATCAGGGAAATAAAAAAAGTAAGCCGCTTCATTCCATACTCCTCCTTCATGTTGGTTTATAGTTCGTTACCGCTCGTGCAACGCCTTCATCTCAATCCATGTATATGCCCCACACTGTCAGCGCGATCGTTGCAATCGCCACGCATACCGTGAGTGTCATGGCCAAAGGTCTCTTCTTGGGGCTTCTTTCCGGGTGCCGGTCAATGAACGGCATTATGGTCAGAAAAAGGAAGCCCAGGGTGGGGCCGATGACGGTCGGCACGATCTCGATGCTGGAAGGGCACAGCTTCAGCAGACAAAAGGCCGACATGAAATACCATTCGGGCTTCGGCTTGAATGCGGACGCGGAGGGGTCAGCCGGGTCGCCCATGCCCATGGGCAGGAATACGGCCAGCGCCACCACGGCAATCACCATGATAAGCGCGGCTACCGCCTCTTTAAAAAGAAAGTCCGGGAAAAACACCATCTGCTTCTCAGAATTCGTATCCTTTTGCATGGAAATCCTCCTCTATAACGGTTGGGCAACGCCGGTCCTGCGGATCATCAGGAAGTGCGCGATAAGAAAGGCAACGGTTACCAACGGGAGCACCGCCACGTGGAGGGCAAAAAAGCGTGAGATGGTCAATGCGCCGATGTCGCTTCCGCCCATGAGAAAATTGACGATGAGATCCCCCGCAACCGGGATGCTTTTCGGCATGGAAACCCCAACCTTGGTGGCCCAGTACGCCTTCTGGTCCCACGGCAGGAGATAGCCCGTGAAGCCGAAGCCGAGGGTGACGGCAAAGAGGAATACGCCGCTGATCCAGTGGAACTCCCGGGGATTCTTGTACGCGCCGTACACGACCACCCGTACCATGTGCAGACAGATGAAGACGATGATCAGGTTGGCGGACCAATGGTGTATGCCCCTGATCACATTGCCCGCGGGCAGGTCGAAGGTGATGTACTCGACTGATGCGAAGGCGTGGTCAACGGTGGGCACGTAGAAAAAGAGCATGGCAACGCCCGTTACCGCGAGAAGAACAAAAAGAAGGAATGTTATGCCGCCGAAACAGTAGGTGAAATTCAACCCATTGGGTACCGGATGGTCCAGCACATCCCGTTGGAACCACTCCTTGAACGTAAATCTCTCCTCAAGCATAGTTGCAAATTTTCCCAGCATATCAAGCCTCCTTCGGGGCTGTGTTCACCATCAGCTTCCCATTCTCAATCTTTGCCTCGAGCTTTTTCAGAGGCTTTGGCGGCGGGCCGCCGATGTTCTTGCCGTTCGCATCGTAGATGCCGGTGTGGCACGGGCATTTGAAGCCGCCGGTGCTCTCGTCGTAATTCACGTTGCACCCCAGGTGGCTGCATGTGGCCGAAAAGGCGGAGACGTTTTCGCCCTCAACCTTGACATAGGCGAGCATCTTGGCCTTTCCCTCCATCCAGCCATCCTTTGCGTCATACACGATGCTGACCTGGTTGAACTGTCCGGTGGTCAGCTCCGCAGCATTGCCGGCCTCCACCCACTTGCCTTCCCGCTTGTTGGTAATGGTCGGCGCGCCGATCCCGACAAGCGCCGCCCCGCCAAGCCCGATGGTTACCGTTCCGGCAATCACCCCGATGCCGGCGCCCAGAAACTTCCGTCTCGACATGGATTTGTCTGACATGTTGTTACCTCCTCCTTACTCGTCAATGTGCATCTTGTTATCGAAGCTCAGGGTATCGTTACCGCGAGTTACGTTCACTTTCAGTTCCCAGTATCCTGGGGCAGAAAAATCCACCTGTGCGCCGTATCGGCCACGTTCGGCCTGCACAGCGCGGTATCTTTTCGCATCGGAGCGGGCGATGCGTTTTATGACGAAGTCAACCGTTACACCCTCCAGCGGTGCACCGTTTTTGTCATACACCCACACATCCAATCGCTGTCGTTTGTTAAGCGATGGGGGGGACACAACCTTCCATCCCAGATCGGCATATTTCTTCTGGATCGCATCATACTTGAGCCCCTCGTCATAGGGGTGCTCCACCACGGTATCCTCGCGCAGAGTAATCCCGATCCAGATAGAGGCGCCCACGATGGCAAGGACCATCACGGCGATTATGGCTATGAGCAGTTTATAGTTCATCGGGGATTACGAAATTCGCCTCCCTCTCAATCTGTATGCCCTTTTTCATATCCGATACCCGCATCCTGATCCGGGTCGTCTTCATCCCCGGCGTCTTTTTGATCTTTACAAAGAGCGGGAGTTTGTCCTTGCCGCCCGGAATAAGGCGGATCGGCTCCGTCAGGGACTGGACGGCATTGGCGGCGTCCACCTTGACGACCAGGTCCACCGGTACGTTGAGCATGTTCTTGACGGAGAGCACATAGGCGTTCAGCACCATGTTGTCTTTTGTTGTTCGCGCCTCCATGCGGTGAGGCAGTACATTGACGTCAACGCCTGTCCTGGCCGTCACGAGATAGGTGAGAAACAGGGTAAACAGGAGCGTCAGACCGCCAAGTACCAGGGAGTTCTTCCTCAGGATTCTGCCATGCCCCCCCGTGCCGAAGGCGTAGCGGATCAAGCCTTTTTTCTGAAGCCTCGCCATGATTGAGTTGCAGGCGTCGACGCATTCCGCGCAGTTGATGCATGCCGCATCGAAGCCGTTTCTGATATCCATTTCCGTGGGGCAGACCTTCAGGCATCGGGAGCAATTGATGCATTCGTCGGCCCGGCCGGGGTCAACCTCTATGATCAGGGTGCTATTATCAAACAGTACGCTCTGGAGCATGGCGTAGGGGCAGATCGTTTTGCACCATTTGTGTCTCAGAAATGCGAAGTTCAGGAACAGGATGATTGACAGTGTGATCCAGAATCCCCAGGTGACGGCGCCAAGTGTGCCGGCGAAAAGCGCGGGAATGAATGTGTACGGCGACACGAAGTACCAGATGAGAGAGGCCGCCACAAGCACGGAGACCAGCAGGGTCAGCGAGTAGGCACCGAACGCGTACAGCGCCCCCTTTCTCCTCGCGTTATCCATACAGGCCGTAAAATCCACAAGAACGGTCTGGGGGCAGAGCCAGCCGCACCAGACGCGACCGAATACATGGGTGATGAAGATGAACAGAATCGTGAGGACGATGATGGCGATCAGGACCAGGAAGAATTCCTGCATCCAGATGTTGTAGCCAAATACATGCAGGTTGAGGGTGGACAGGTCAAAACGAAGCGCGCTCTCGCCCTTTATCCTGACAAACGGCAGCCCGATGATGAGCAGTGCCTGGATAGCCTCAACAAGCCATCTCCATGTCCGAATCGTCCTGATTGCCATTCCCGTTGTGCCTCGTCCCCGTTTTTGTCGGGTCCGGCAGGTTATGCAACCTGCCGGACCCGTTGTGAGTCAAATCCGAATACTTGTCGCTATTTCTTCAGCGACTCTTCATACGCCTTTACCTGGCTCCAACCACTGATCTCCGGCGTATAGGCCGCGCAGTAGTAGAGGACAAAGGCGATCAGGCCGACAAAGATCAGCAGCCACCCGGCCGGCAATTTATGCTGGGTGTCCTGCCGCTCCATCTCATGGATGTTTTCGAAGTTTTCCATTTGCGCGCTCCTTTATTTGCCTTCAAGAGATCTGATGTAGGTCACCAGCGACCAAATCTTCTTCTTGCCGAAGAACTCGCCCCATGAGGGCATGCCCCCTTTGGCCTTCCGGTTCTGGAAGACCTGATCCTTGTTCGTGCCGTCGGCGATAATGGAGAACAGCGTGTCGTCTCCGATGGGCTCTGCCACATACAGCCATTCCTTGTCGGTCAGGTCAGGGCCGATATCCCCTTTGGCGTCTATGCCGTGGCAGGCGGCGCAGTTCATTTCATAGATCCGCTTGCCTTCCGCGATGGCGTTGGCGTCGCTGGCCAGCGGGTTCTTCTCGCCCATGGTGATGAGCGGCTGTTTCGGCTTTTTGGGTATGGCGGTGCCGAGGCACTGGAGATACGCAATGACCGCGTCCAGCTTTGTCTTGTCCTTCAGTTCCTCGATTTCCTCTTTCGTGTAGGGGAAGCCCAGGGCCTTCATGCCGGCCTCCACGGCAGCGGCGTTCACCGGATGGTCTGCCAGCCAGCCGAAAGTGGGCATGTTCGACCCCTGGAACATCTTCCGCGGATCCGTCATATGCTTGTAATGCCACTTGTCGGAATACTTGCCGCCGATCCTGGCCAGGTCGGGACCTTTTCTCTTGGAACCCCAGAGAAAAGGCTGGTCGTAGGTAAATTCCCCGAGCTTGGAATATTCGCCATAGCGCATGACATCGGACTTGAGCGGTCTGATCATCTGCGAGTGGCAGTAGTAACAGCCGTTTTCGATGTACACATCCCGTCCGGCGAGCTGCAAGGCCGTATAGGGCTTGAGGTTGGCCATCTTGGGGTGCATTTCCGTCGAGAACATGGGGTATACCATCATGACGGCCGTCCCGATAAGGATGACCACGGTGACGATGATGGTGAAGAATATCGGTTTCTTATAGATGGATGACATCGGCTACCTCCCTTCCGCAACTACGGCTGTTTTATTCGCCTTCACGATCGTCATCACGATGTTGTAGGCAAAGATGCACAGACCGCTGAAGAACAGAAGTCCGCCGAACGTACGTATCTGCCAGTAGGGGTAGCTTGAGATCACGGATTCCATGAAGGTGTAGGTCAGGCTCCCGTCCTCCGGGGAGATGGCCTTCCACATGACACCCTGCTGGATGCCGAGGATCCACATGGAGATGGAGAAGATCAACTGACCGACCAGAACCAGCCAGAAGTGCACATTGGCGAGTTTGACGCTGTAGATGTCGGTGTTGTACACGCTCGGGATGACATAGTAGACGGACGCGCTTATGGTCATGGCGAGCCATCCCATGGTCCCCATATGGACATGTCCCGGCACCCAGTCGGTGAAGTGGACGATCTGGTTGACGACCCTCAGACCCTGGAGCGGCCCCTGCAACGTCTGGAGGCCGTAGAAGGTGATGCCGAGGATGAAGAACTTGGTGAGGTAGTGGGTTTTCATCTTCGACCAGTCGGCGCCGACGGTGTAGTAGCCGTTGAACACCGAAGCCCATGACGGAGCGATCATGAACATGGTGAATGCGATGGCAACCGTCTGGATCCAGTCGGGAAGCGGGGAGTAGACGAGGTGGTGGGCGCCGGTCCAGAGATAGGCAAAGACCAGGGACCAGAAGCCGATGATCGACAACCTGTGGCTGAAGATGGGCATGCCCGTCGATTTGGGGAGGAAGTAGTAGAACATCCCCAGAATAGGCGTGGTAAAGACAAATCCCACCGCATTGTGCGCATACCACCACTCGATATTTCCGTCATTGCCCCCCGCGAACAGGGAGTAGGACTTGGTGAGGTTTACGGGGATCGAGAGATGGTTGATGATGTACAGGACCGCGACCGCAACAACCGTGGAAAGCAGATACCAGAGGGAGATGTACATCTGCTCTTCTTTTCTCTTGATGATGGTGCCGATGATGATGACGGCAAACATCACCCACAGGATGACCACGCCGATGTTAAGGGGCCATTCCAGCTCGGCAAACTCCTTGCCGCGGTTCATTCCGGCAAGCAGAGAAACGGCTGCGGCGGCAATGGCTGCGTTGAATATGTAGAGCTGCACCATTGCCAGTTTCGGAAACAACAACGCCCTCCGCGTCAGCCTTTGCACCATGTAGTAACTGAGAGCAAAGATTTCAGCCACTGCGAAACCGAAGACAAGCCCGTTGACATGCACGGTCCTCAGCCTCCCGTACGTCAAAAACGGCGGAATGTTCAGCTCGGGTTTCCATAACTGGATTGAGATGAACAGACCAATCAGCACGGAAACCAGTCCCCAGAACAACCCGGAGAGTGCGAAACCCTTTACAGGTTTCCATTCATACGCTACTGCCTCGCCCATTTGTAAATCCTCCTTCCCATAGTATGAGGACAAAATTGTCCCTGAAAGCCAATCGCCATGACTAAAGAGCAGTGGCCTTTGCTGATGTGTGGCAGCAAAGGGGGCTGGTTGCCGCGGCTGCAACAGACTGAGGGAGTTCGTTCACACTGCCTCCCGTGCTGATTTATATGTACGTGCGGGGTGGTTGGAGTTTGGGGTGTTTGGCGTCGCGAAACTTAAGTTATGCGAGTATACAAATTCATTTCATAATTGCAAGACAAAAAAGATCGTTAAAATCCAAATTAACGACAAATTTTTTTTCTGCGGCGATCGGGACTATTCTCCGGCAGCCAGTTCTTTCAGGCTAACCGCGGCAAGAATGCCGCGCACCTGCTCCTGGACTCTGATCCAGACCGGATGCACCTTGCAGCTGCTCGCGCGATCACATTCATCGTCAGCTACGACACAGCGGTTGGGCAGGATGGATCCTTCCACCGCTTCAACCACCTCGAGCAGGGAAATTTTTTCCGGGGCGCGCCCGAGTATGAAACCGCCGCCGGTGCCGCGGTACGACCTGACGAGGCCGATTTTGCTGAATTGTTGGAATATTTTGGCAAGGAAGGTTTGAGGGACGTCAACAGCTGCTGCGATGTCGCTCAGCAGACACACTTGATCCGCTGGTTGGGTGGCAAGATAAACGATGCCGCGGATTGCATATTCACCTTTTCGAGTCAGTTCCATCATTGAAAAACAACCCCTAAAAGACTTATTTTATCCTGTTTATTGGTTTTCTAAAGATTTGTCAATAGAAAAAAATAACACGGCTCAATAAAATTTTTCCTTACCGCCCCAGCACGATACCCAGGTCTTCTGCCGTACGGACGATCTCGCCGTCCGGGTCGACCAGTTTCAGGTCGCGGGTGGCATCCTCAATGGGAACCGAGAGAATGTTTCTGCCCCGCAGGCAGGCCATGCGCCCGAATTCCCCCTCAGCCACCATCTGCACGGCCTTGGTGCCGAAACGGCTCCCCAGGGCGCGATCGAAGGTGGTGGGAGAGCCGCCGCGCTGCAAGTGGCCCAGGACGGTGACGCGCACGTCCATCTCCAGGCAGTGTTCGATCTGCTTGGCCACATACTGGCCGATGCCTCCCAGGCGTTCGATGACGGAGCGTTCATCCGCAGCCTTGACCACCACCCGTTTGCCACCTCTGGGAAAGGCGCCCTCGGCGGCCACGATGATGCTGAAATGGCTGCCGCGGGCCGAGCGTGCGCTGACCGAAGCGCAGATTTTCTCAACATCAAAGGGTATCTCCGGGATCAGTATCACGTCCGCGCCGCCGGCGATACCGGACTCCAGCGCGATCCAACCCGCATACCGCCCCATCACCTCCATGATCATCACCCGGTGGTGGCTCTCGGCGGTGGTGTGCAACTTGTCCAGGGCGTCGGTGGCGGTTTCCAGGGCGGTGTTGTAGCCGAAGGTGAAGTCGGTCTCGCCCAGGTCGTTGTCAATGGTCTTGGGGACACCCACCACCGGAATGCCTTTGCGGGACAGCTCCAGTGCTATTTTGAGCGAGCCTTCGCCACCCACGGCAACCAAGGCGTCGATGCCGAGTCGGCGGATGTTTTCCATGACCTTGTCGGAACAATCCGCATGCACGATCCGGCCGTCCCGTTCAATGGGACAGTCGAAAGGATTGCCCCGGTTGGTGGTGCCCAGGATGGTGCCCCCCCGGGGGAGAATGCCGCGTACGCTCTCCAGGGTCAGGGGCCTGCATTTATTCAGGTCCAGCAAGCCGCTGAAGCCGTCCTCGATGCCGATCACCTGCCAGCCGTGCCGGATGATGGCGCTCTTGACAACGCCGCGGATCACGGCGTTCAGGCCGGGACAATCGCCGCCGCCGGTGAGGATGCCGATCTTCTTGCCCATGGGAACCCCCTGAATGTCGTTATGCGGATGGCACCTCGGCCACGGCAGGCTTGCGTTTTCCGAAGATCAGCGCTACCCAGATGCTGATCTCGTACATCAGGTACATGGGGATCATGATCACGAACATGGTGATGAGGTCGGCGTGGAAGGCGGCCACGATGGAGCTGGCCAGGAGGGCGTACTTGCGCTTGGGCGCCAGAATGCGGTAGCTGACCAGGCCGAAACGGGCCAGGATAAGGGTCAGGATGGGGAGCTCGAAGATCAGGCCGAAGATCAGGATCAGGCGCAGGCAGAAGTTGATGTAGGCGCTGATATTGAACCAGCTCTGCAGCCCCTCGGCCTCGTAGGAGAGGGAGAAGTTGATGATCACGGGCCAGATGACGATCAGGAAGAACAGGGCCCCGACGCAGAAGGTGAGCGAGGCCGCAGTGACGAAGGGGACGACCCAGCGGCGCTCTTTGCGGGTGAGTCCCGGCGCGATGAACAGCCACAACTGGTGGAAGACTACCGGCAGGACCAGGATGAAGCCGGCCAGCATGGAGATCTTGCACTGGATGAAGAACGGTTCCAGGGGTGCGCTGTAGTTCAGGGGGCGCCGCTTCTGGGGGGCGTTGACCTCCTGGTCCAGCTTGTAGCGGGTGTAGAGCGCCGGAGCCCGTTCCTTGACCTCAAGGTAGACCCGCTTCTTGATCTCGGTCAGGTAGGTCTGGCCGGTGAGCGGTTTTTCCACGAAGTCCAGGATGGCGTTGGAGAAGTTCCAGGCCACGCCCATGCCGATCACCACGGCAATGACGATGATCACCAGACGCTTGCGCAGTTCCACCAGATGTTCGATGAAGGGAAGTACCTTTTCTTCGGCCATGCCTTTTACCTAACACAGCCATGCGGGGTTGTGCAACCGGTTTCAGCGGCGTTTCCTGCCGCCTGAGCGCCCCGTGGTCTTGTCGGGGCCGTTTTGGTCGGCGTTGGCGGGGTGCCGGCCCGGCCCGGGCACCCGTTTTCCCCGTATCGGAATGCGAGGGTATTCGTCGGGGGGAGTGACGATGGGCAAGGGTTTGGCCGGTGGTGTCGAGGAGGCGTGCTCCACCAGCACGAAGTCGATGCGCCGGGTGGCGGGCGAAACCGCCGCAACCCTGACCCTGGCCTTGTCACCGATACGGAACACGCGCCTCAGACGGCGCCCCACCAGGGAATGCTGTTTCTCCATATAGGTGTACAGGTCGTCTCCCAGGGTGGAGATATGCACCAGCCCCTCCACGAACAGTTCGTCCAGTTCCACGAAGAAACCGAATCCGGTCACCCCGGCGATGTAGCCGTCAAACTCATCCCCCAGATGCTGTTGCATGTACTGGACCTTCTTCATCTCCACCACGTCCCGTTCGGCCTCCATGGCCACCCGTTCCCGCTTGCTGGTGTGTTCGGCCGCTTCGGCCAGCCGTTCAGTGGCAATGGCCAGTTGTTTTTCGCCGCGTTTGCTCCCCTTGCGTCCCTCCAAGGCCAGTGTTGCCTTCAGTATCCGGTGCACCACCAAGTCGGGATAGCGCCGTATGGGGGAGGTGAAGTGGCAGTAGCAGGAGGAGGCCAGGCCGAAATGCTCCAGGTTTTCCGCACTGTAGCGGGCCTGCTTCATGCAGCGCAGGAGGGCGTAGTTGAGCATGCGCTCCTCGGGCCGCCCATCCGCCTGGGCCAGCAGGCGCTGCAGTTCCGCCGGATTGACCTTGTCCCCCTTCAAGGCGAATTCGTAGCCGAATCCGTAGATAAATTCCTGAAAATCGTGCAGTTTGGCCGGGTCGGGGTTTTCATGGATACGGTAGAGGAAGGGGATCTCCTTGGTGGTGATGAAGCGGGCCACCGCCTCGTTGGCGGCCAGCATGAACTCCTCGATCAACTGGTGGGCCAGGTTGCGTTCCGCCCGGATAATCCCCTCGGTCTGGCCGGTCAAGCCGATGATGATTTCCGGCTCGGGCAGGTCGAAGTCGATGCTGCCCCGCTGGCGCCGCATACTCTGGAGGATCAGAGCCAACGCCTTCATCTCCAGCAGCATGGGGGTCAGGGGGCGGTGCTTGTCGGCCACCTCCCGGTCGTTGTCCACGATGATCCGCTTGACGGTGGTGTAGGTCAGGCGGGCCGTGCTCCTGATGACACTGGGGTAGAAGGCGGACTCCAGCATTGTGCCGGCCGGGTCGAAGAGCATCTCGGCCGTCATGGTCAGGCGGTCCACCTGGGGATTGAGGGAGCAGATGCCGTTTGAAAGCCGCTCCGGCAGCATGGGGATGCAGCGGTCGGGGAAGTAGACCGACGTGCCGCGCTGAAAGGCATCCCGATCCAGGAGGCCGTCCTTTCTGACATAGTGCGCAACATCGGCAATGGACACCCACAGCCGGTACGTGTCCCCCTCGCGGCGCAGTGCCACGGCGTCGTCGAAGTCCCGGGCCGTTTCGCCGTCAATGGTGACGGTCGTCATCCTGCGCAGGTCGACGCGCCCCTCCAGGTCTGCAGGGGAGACCGTCTCCGGTATTGCCTCGGCCTCGGCCAGGACATCCGGCCCGAAGACATGGGGCAGGTCGAAGCGGCGGATGACTGACTGTACCTCCACCTCGGGATCGTCCGGCCATCCCAGCACCTCGACGATGCGCCCCTCGGCCGGCCGGCCGCCGACAGGGTAGGCGGTCAGTTCCGCCACCACCTGGTGTCCGTCTTCGGCCCGGGTGCGTCCCTTGGGGGGAATGCTGACCACCAGGTTGAGGCGCTGGTCCTCGGGAATGACGATGGCACCGCGCCGAGTCTCCTCGTAGCGTCCCACGATGCGGGTCGTGGCCCGTTCCACCACCGCAACCACGCGCCCGTCCCGTTTGCCGCCTCCCAGGCGGCTCCGTCCTGCGGTGGCCTCCACCAGGTCGCCGTGCATGGCGCCTTTCATGTATTTGGCAGGGATAAAGACATCCTCGCCCCCCCCCTCGGGGAGCAGGAAACCGTAGCCGTCGCGGTGCATGGAAAGCCTGCCGCGCACGGTCTTGACGCTGGCTGCCAGGGAATAGCTGTTGCCCCTCTGTCGGGCCACCTCGCCGTCATCGGCCATGACCTCCAGTATCCGCTTCAATTCGTGCCGGACGTGGCGGCCGCCGAACTCGCGCAGCAGGGCGGCAAAATGGGTG
>DATBXI010000200.1:0-4544 GCA_036514355.1 Desulfuromonadaceae bacterium | reverse complement strand
AGAAGGACGTCATGCACCTGACCCGCGAACTGCACGCCTGGTTCAAGGAGCAGTACCGGGTCACCTGCTGCAAGACCATCCGCGCCACCAACGACAAGGGGATCTGCCCCGTCATAACCGGCGCGGTGGCGGGAAAGATCGCGGAGATGCTGTCGCGGCACTAACGTTTTCTAAAAAGATGAGACAGATGAAGGAGGTCACCGTATGAAAGATATCCTGCTGTTGATCGGCGTCGTGGTGCTATGGGTCGCTCTCCAGAAATACATCCTGCCGTACTTCGGGGTACAGACGTGAATGTCCTCGACCTGTGACCTCGGGGACCGGGGTACGAAGAAGCACTCTGTTGACAAGGAACTGAAACCGTAGGGAAAGCCAGCCGCAAGGAGAATACCATGAAAGAAGAATTCTACATCGAACGCATCGTCCGCATCGTGGCCGGGTCATTCGTCCTCATATCCCTGCTCCTGGCCCACTTCCACTCCCCCTACTGGCTCTGGTTCACCGCCTTTGTGGGGTTGAACCTGTTCCAATCCGGATTCACCCAGTTCTGCCCCATGTTCAACATCCTGGCCAAGCTGGGGGTGCCGCGGTTCCCGAAGAGCTGCGGCTGTAAGTAGTCCAATGCCCGGCAGACCCTGGTCTGCCGGGCTGATTTGTGCACCTATCCCCCTTCGCATCGGGCTGTTTGCGCCTGCCAGTGTTTTGTCACACCTAAAGTTTTGCCCTCGCAGTGACTGTTGGAATTTGTTAAAAAGAGACGTTCTGATCGTCATATACAAAATGGCAGCCCATGACCGAATTCAGCGAATTTGAACAACCGTCTTGCCAATTTTGCCATCTGCTTTGGGATTGTTTGTGTAGTGATGGCATTCGCCTGACCTACTTGTCACTCTCTGACTGCCGGAGCACCCCATGACCAAACCCACCATGCCCAAAAAAGCCGTACGCGAAATCACCAAAGGCCGCATCTCGCCTTTCGAACGGATCCGCCGCACTAATGACGCCGGTAACGAATACTGGTCGAGCCGTGATTTTGCCAAGATTCTGGGCTACAGCGACTATCGGAACTTCGAGCAGGTCATCGACAAGGCACGTACCGCCTGCTTTAACAGCGGCCAGAGAATTGACGACCATTTCGTTGACGTCACCGAAATGGTCGAAGTCGGTAAGGGAGCGAAACGAGAATTAAAAACCATAGGTGCCGTATGAAGAAACAGCCCGAGACACCCATCGCCCTAGCCGACCCACCTACCGGCTACACCACTTGGCTGACGGAGCTAAAAATCCGCATCCACAGCGCCCAGCAACGCGCCACGCTGGCGGTGAACCAGGAACTGGTGCTGCTCTACTGGCAAATAGGCCGAGATATCCTGCAGCGGCAGGCGCAGGAAGGGTGGGGCGCCAAAGTGATCGAGCGGCTTGCTCACGATCTGCGGTTGGCCTTCCCGGACATGAAAGGCTTTTCGCCCCGCAACCTTAAGTATATGCGGGCTTTTGCCGAAGCGTGGCCGGACAGTGAATTTGTGCAGCAGGCTGCTGCACAATTGCCCTGGTTCCATCTCTGTGTCCTTATCGATAAGCTCAAAACACGAGAAGAGCGAGACTGGTATCTAGCCAAGGCGAGTGAGCACAACTGGTCGCGCAACATCTTGGTAATGCAGATCGAGGTCAATGCCCGTGGGCGAGCGGGGCAAGCCATCACCAACTTTTCGGAGCGTTTGCCCGCGCCACACTCCGACCTGGCGCGTGAATCGTTGAAAGACCCTTACCGATTCGATTTTCTCGGATTGACGGAAGAAGCGGAGGAGCGAGAAATCGAGTCTGCTCTGGTCCAGCACATCACCCGTTTCCTGATCGAACTGGGCGCGGGGTTTGCCTATGTCGGCCGGCAGGTGCATATCGAGGTGGGTGGTGATGATTTTTTTATCGACCTGTTGTTTTACCATCTCAAGCTGCGCTGCTATGTGGTGGTGGAACTGAAGGCAGGAGCGTTCAAACCGGAATATACCGGGAAACTGGGCTTCTATTTGAGTGCCGTTGATGCCCAAATGAAAGTCGAGGAAGACAATCCGACCATCGGCCTCTTGCTCTGCAAAACGAAAAACCGGGTGGTGGCAGAATATGCCCTGCGCGACTCCAGCAAACCAATAGGGGTGGCCGAATACCAACTTCTGGCGGCCCTGCCCGAAGAACTGCAAACTAGCCTCCCCAGCATTGAGCAGATTGAACGGGAGTTGAAGAGTGAGGGTGAAAAATGACCTTCCGCATCACCATCCTCTGCGAGAATAGCGTGGGTCCCCTCTCCGGCACCCTGGGGGAGCATGGCTTCAGTGCCCTGATCGAGCCTGGGGACGGGGCACCGATCCTGTTCGACACCGGCCAGGGGGCCACGTTGCTGCACAACGCCCGGCGGATGAACAAGGACCTGGCGGCGGTCGGGAAGGTGGTCATCTCCCATGGCCACTACGACCATACCGGCGGCCTGCTCCCCCTGCTGCGGGAACACGGGCCAAAACAGGTCTACGGCCATCCCGACATCTTTACCCCGCGCTACCGGCTCAAGGACACCGGCGAGTGCATGCCCATCGGCATGCCCCATGACCGGGCAACCCTGGAGGCAGCTGGTGCGGCCTTCGACCTCTCGGCGGAGTTCCGGGAGGTGGCACCGGGGATGTTCCTGACCGGCCAAGTGCCCCGGGTCACGGCATTCGAAATCGGGGACCGGGGACTGTTCTCCGATTGTACCGGCAAGGTACCGGACAGCACAGCCGATGACCAGTCGCTGGTCGTGGAAACGGACAGGGGACTGGTGGTCATTTTGGGATGCTGCCACGCCGGGGTGGTCAACACTCTGGAGCATGTGGCCGACAACGCCGGCCGGCGCGATGTGTATGCTGTGGTTGGCGGCACACACCTGGGTTTCTGCGGCCGGGAGCAGCTCGAGCGCACCATTGCATACCTCAGGCGGGCGGACGTCAACAAAGTGGCGGCATGTCACTGCACCGGCTTTGCCGCCTCGGCCCTCATGGCGCGGGAGCTGTCAAAGGGATTCCAGGTGGCCTCGGTGGGGTACACGCTGGAGGTATGAACGGGTCAGCCGGCCCGTCCCTTCCATTTTGATAAAAAGTCGTTTTGAAATCCCCGAATGGATCCATTACTTTATTCTGCCTAAAATCCGCCAGCCCCTTTCCAGCCTGACACCACATCGATCCCCGCGTGTTTCGCAATCAATCTTCCATTGATATCCAGACATTTTTTTTGATTCGAACCACCATAACACTTTTGCATTTTCCGAAACCCTGTGATATTTATCGACGATAAATTTTCCCGCTCCGATAATGTTCCGCCGTACAGCTCAGACAAATTTTTCAGGCATACGGGAGAAAACTAATGACATGGGGAGGTAGGGCAGCATGAGTTACGAGGTTCCGAAGAACGAGCAACTGTTGAAATGGGTCGAAGAAATCGCGGCCTTGTGTGAACCGGCGCGGATACATTGGTGCGACGGTTCACAGGAGGAATACGATGAACTCTGCGCCCAGTTGGTAAAGAGCGGCACCTTCCGCAAGCTGAATCCGGAAAAGCGTCCCAACAGCTATCTGGCGTGGTCGGATCCGATCGATGTTGCCCGCGTCGAAGACCGTACCTTTATCTGCAGCCTCTCCAAGGAGGATGCCGGCCCCACCAACAATTGGATGGCCCCCAAGGAGATGAAGGAAAAACTGAACGGGCTCTTCAATGGGTGCATGAAGGGTCGCACCATGTACATCATCCCCTTCAGCATGGGTCCGCTCGGCTCGAACATCGCCAAGATCGGCATCGAGATCTCCGACTCCCCCTATGTGGCCGTCAACATGCGGATCATGACCCGCATGGGCAAGCAGGTCCTGGATGTGCTGGGTGACGGCGAGTTCATCCCCTGCGTCCACTCGGTGGGTGCGCCGCTGGAGGCAGGTCAGCAGGATGTGGCTTGGCCCTGCAACAAGGAGAAGTACATCGTCCACTTCCCCGAGGAGCGGGCCATCTGGTCATTTGGCAGCGGCTACGGCGGCAACGCCCTCCTGGGCAAGAAATGCCTGGCACTGCGCATCGCCTCCAAGCAGGGGAAGGACGAGGGGTGGCTGGCCGAGCACATGCTGATCCTGGGTGTGGAATCTCCTGCCGGTGAGAAGACCTATGTGGGCGCCGCCTTCCCCAGCGCCTGCGGCAAGACCAACTTTGCCATGCTGATCCCGCCCAAGCCCTTCCAGGACAAGGGGTGGAAGGTGACCACCATCGGCGACGACATCGCCTGGATCAAGCCCGGCCCCGACGGCCAGGTCTATGCCATCAACCCCGAGTACGGCTATTTCGGCGTGGCACCCGGCACGAACATCAAGACCAACCCCAATGCCATGGCCTCCTGCGCCAAAAACACTATCTTCACCAACGTGGCCCTGACCGAGGACGGCGATGTCTGGTGGGAGGGGATGACCGACGAGTCCCCCGCCAAACTGACCGACTGGCAGGGGAATGAGTGGACCCCGGGCTGCGGCCGACCGGCC
>DATBXI010000199.1:0-2805 GCA_036514355.1 Desulfuromonadaceae bacterium | reverse complement strand
AGGCCAGGAATCTCCGCTTCGGCTGCCAGGCCGCCGGGGGGAGCGGCCATACCTTCCAGCATGGCGATGCGCGACTGTGCCTCGCTATTGCCCGGGTCGCTGGTCAGGATGGCGCGGTAGATTTCCAGCGCCTTGTCCGTGAAACCCTGCTGTACGTACAACTCGGCCAAGGTTACAGTGGAAAGGGGATCGTATCCCGCCATGCCGGCTGCGGCAGGTGCGAAGGGTGCGATGACACTCTCCTCGGCCTCTTCCTCCTCCAGCAGGTCTGCCTCGTCCATATCGAGGATTTCCACATCCTCGATAATCTCCTCGATCTCCTCCGCGGTTTCATCCTCGAATGCCCCGAAATCCGCATCCAGGTGATCGCCCACCGGCGCTTGGGAGCCCAGCGCCACAGCGGTCTCCTCCACCTCGGGCAACGGCTGGGCCATGCTCCGTTCAAGGGCGTCCAGCTCGACCCGGGACTCCGTGTCATCCGGGTTGAACGCCAGGGCGGTGCGGAAGGCCCTGCCGGCGGCTACGGCATCTCCCTGATCGGACAGTATCCGTCCCAGCATCCGCTGGGCTTCTCCATCCTCGGGCATAGCCAGGGTCACCCGCTCCAGGGCAGCGCGGCATTCGTCTTTGAGTCCCTTGGCGTAGCTTGCCTGAGCCAGGGCACGGAGGCCGGCAACATAGGCGGGATGCCGCGTCACCCCCTGGCGGGCGATGTGGAGGGCGTCATCCGCCAGCCCGACCTTGAGGTAGATCTCGGCCAGGCGGGCAAACAGGAACGAATCCGGGTCGCGGGCCAGCCGTTCCTCGTACTCCTTGATGTCGGCCCAGAACGATGCGCTGTCGTCATGCATGGCTTACACCTCCAATCCGCTCAGGCCCAGCAGCTCTTCCGGCGAAAACCGCTCCACCACGTAACTGCCGATCCCCTGGTTGCAGATAAAGCTGAGCGTGCCGCTGCGGCCCTTCTTGTCCTTGGAAAGCGCATCCAGGATGCGCTGCCGCTCCGCAGCCGGCGGCGTCAGGCTCAGCCCGAAACTGGTGAGCAGGGCCGTGATCCTGACCCCTTCGGCGGCCGAGCAGTGCCCCAAGGCCACGCTGATGCGCGCGGCCAGCATCATGCCGATCGCAACCGCCTCGCCGTGCACCAGCTGGCTGTATCCGGCCTGGGTCTCCAAAGCGTGGCCCAGGGTATGGCCGTAGTTGAGCACGGCCCGCAGCCCGGTTTCCCGCTCGTCCAGCTCCACCACCCGGGCTTTGAGCTGGCAGCAGCGATGGATCACCTGGATCAGGCATTCCCGGTCCATGGCCAGAATGGCCGCCGCGTGCTGCTCCAGGTAGTCGAAAAACGTGTAATCCAGCGCCACGCCATACTTGACCACTTCGGCCAAGCCGGCCCGGAACTCCCGCTCGGGCAGTGTGGCCAGGGTCTCCACGTCGATCAGCACCAGGCGCGGCTGGTAGAAGGCGCCGATGAGGTTCTTGCCCCGGGGATGATCGATGGCGGTCTTTCCCCCCACGCTGCTGTCCACCTGGGCCAGAAGCGTGGTCGGCACCTGAACGAACGGGATGCCACGCATGTAGGTGGCAGCGGCAAAACCGGCCAGATCCCCCACCACACCGCCCCCCAGAGCAACGATGAACGAGTTGCGGTCCAGCCCGGCATCGATCAGTCTATCGTAGACGCTGTTGAGGGTAGCGCTGTTCTTGTGCTCTTCGCCGTCGGGGATCTGGATCATGGTGACGCTATAACCGGCATCGGCCAGCGACTGCTGCACGCAGTCACCGTACAGGGCTGCAACCACGGGGTTTGTGATCACCGCCGCGTGGCCCGTCAGCCCCTTGTCGGTGCACTGCCGGCCGATCGATCCCAGGATGCCGCGGTCGATCTGGATATCGTAACTGTTTGCGCCCAGGCTGACGGTCAGCACCCTCACGGCTCCAACCCCTTTAAAAACCTCAGAATCTCTGCGGCCACATCTTCCACGGATTTGTCATCCGTGTCAATCCGAATATCGGCAACACCGTAAAATTGTTCACGCTCCGCCATCAGCGCCCCAACGCGCTCCGCGGCGTCCTGCCCGCCATACAGGGGGCGGTCGGTGGCGTCGCCGAGACGCTCCAGCACATGGGAAAGCGATGCCTTCAGGTTGACCACGATGCCGTGGTGCGCCATCAGTTCCCGGTTGGCCTCTGCCACCACCACGCCGCCACCGGTGGCGACCACCCCCCTCCCCTGCCGCAGCACCCGCTCCAGGCAGGCGGTTTCCAGGGCGCGGAAGGCCGGCTCCCCCGCCTCGGCAAAGATGGCGTTGATGGACTTCCCCGCCTCGGCCACGATCACGGCATCCAGGTCCACGAACGGGCACCCCAGCCGCTTGGCCAGGCGCTTCCCCACGCTGCTCTTGCCGCTCCCCATGAAGCCGGTCAGGATCACGGGGCGCTCAGACATGGGCAACCTGCTCCCGGTACGCCGCGTAGGTGCGCCGGATCTCCGCCAGGGAGTCCCCCCCGAACTTCTCCAGGAAAGCGTTGGCGATCTCTATGGCCACCACCGTCTCGGCCACTACCAGGGCCGCGGGCACGGCGCAGCAGTCGGAGCGTTCCACCGTGGCCTCGAACGGCTCACGGCTTTTCAGGTCCACGGAGCGGAGCGGCTTGTACAGGGTGGGGATCGGCTTCATGGCCGCCCGCAGACAGATCGGTTCGCCGTTGGACATGCCCCCCTCGATGCCGCCGGCGTTGTTGGTGTTGCGGTAATAGGCCCCGATCGCCCCGCTATCGAGGCGGGCGGGGTCGCGGAATATC
>DATBXI010000198.1:0-3091 GCA_036514355.1 Desulfuromonadaceae bacterium | reverse complement strand
CCGCCTGCACGCACACCGCCAAAAGCACGGGAACGAGAAGAACGGACAACAGTTTCCTCATGACGCTTCCTCCTTTGGTACGGCAAAAATGGCTGGCGCTACGTACCGCCTCGCCTACTCTGCCTTTTCCAGCTTTATCGTCCGGACCGGGAACGGTATCTCGATCCCCTGCTCGGTAAAGCGGCGCATGATCAGTGAATTGACCTTGTCCGTGGTCCCGAACAACAGGCCGTACTCCTCGACCCAGAAGAAGAGCGACATGGTCAGGGCAAAGTCGCCGAATGCAACGAAATAGGCCTCGGGCGCCGGGTCACGCAGTACGTCGCCCACCTCCAGCGCGGTTGCCACCAGCAGCGCCTTGACCCGCTCCACGTCGCTGCCGTAGGCCACGCCGACGGTGATCCGCCCCTTGGCGCGCCGGTCGGGGAAGGCCTGGTTCACCAGCATGGTGTTGCACAGGTCGGCGTTGGGAATGATCAGCAGCTGGTTATCCAGTGTCCGGATCTTGGTGCTGCGCAGGCCGATGTCGGTCACATCGCCGGTCTGGCCGCCCGCCAGCTGGATGCGGTCGCCGATGCGGAAGGGGCGGTCCAGCATCAGGGTAAAGCCGGAGATCATGTGGGCCAGGGTGTCCTTGGCCGCCATGCCGATGGCCAGCGAGCCGATCCCCAGGGCGGTCACCAGGGAGAAGATGTCGTAGTGGAAATGCTTGAGGATGATGATCAGGGCCGTTCCCATCAGGAACAGCATGGCGATTTTTTCGGCCACGGGGATCATGTGGCGGGATATCAGGACATCATCCCCCTCCTGCCGGCCGGTGAGATACCATTGGAGCAGCTCGTCCAGGGCGTGGTAGACCAGGTTGAACAGGATGACCACCAGGATGATAAAGAGGAGCCCGGACAGCACCGTCACCAGTTTTTCGTGCAACGGCAGGGAACGGGCCGCCAGGTAGGCCCCCAGCATGATCAGGAGGCGCGACACATGGGGTATGACCCGGTTCAGGATGCGGTCGTCCAGGTCGGTGGTAGTACAGGCGGTCAGGCGTCGGCCCCATTTATTGAGCACAAGGCTCGCCACCTGGGCGAGCATCCAGAAGAAGGCCAGGATCAGGAGCGCCCCCAGGATCTCCTTGGCCCAGAACAGGAGGAATCCGTCGCTCCCCTGGGGCTGCAGCAGCTGTTGCAGGATGTCCAGGACCTTACTCACCGAAGACCCGCTTGAAGATGGTGTCCACGTGCTTCAGGTGGTAGGTGAGATCGAACGACTCGCGGAGCTTGGCCTCGCCCAGCGCCCCCACCACTTCCGGGTCGGCCAGCAGTTCCTGCTGGAAATCCTTCCCTTCTTCCCAGACCTTCATGGCGTTCTTCTGCACCAGGCGGTAGGCGTCCTCGCGGGAAACCCCGGCCTGGGTCAGGTCCAGAAGGATCTTCTGGGAGAAGACCAGCCCCTTCATCTGGTTCAGGTTCTTCAGCATGTTTTCCGGATAGACCACCAGGTTCCTGACCAGGCCGTTCAGGCGGCGCAGGGAGAAGTCCAGGGCCACCGTAGCGTCCGGGGCAATGTAGCGCTCCACCGAGGAGTGGGAGATGTCCCGCTCGTGCCACAGGGCCACGTTCTCCAGGGCAGGGATGCACATGGAGCGGACGTAGCGGGCCTGACCGGTCAGGTTCTCGGCCAGGATCGGGTTGCGCTTGTGGGGCATGGCCGACGACCCCTTCTGCCCCTTGGTGAACTGTTCCTCCGCCTCCAGCACCTCGGTGCGCTGCAGATGGCGGATCTCGACGGCGATGCGCTCCATGGAGGAGGCGATGATGGAGAGGGCACAGAAGTACTCGGCATGGCGGTCGCGGGGGATCACCTGGGTCGAGACCGGCTCCGGCGCGAGCCCCATCTTGTTGCAGACATACTCTTCCACGTAGGGATCGATGTTGGCAAAGGTGCCCACGGCGCCCGAGATGGCGCCGGTGGCGATGGTTGCGCGGGCCGCGGCCAGACGGACGCGGTTGCGCTGCATCTCCGCGTGCCAGGAGGCCAGCTTGAGGCCGAAGGTGACCGGCTCGGCGTGGATGCCGTGGGAGCGTCCCATGCAGACCGTGTCCTTGTGCTCCAGGGCGCGCACCTTGATGGACTCCAGCAGCATGTCGATATCGGCCAGCAGTTCGTCCGCCGCCTGGGCCATCTGCACCGACAGGCAGGTATCCAGCACGTCCGAGGAGGTCATCCCCTGGTGGATGAAGCGCGCCTCGGGGCCGACGAACTCGGCCACGGAGGTGAGGAACGCGATCACGTCATGCTTGACCTCGGCCTCGATGGCATCGATGCGGGCGATATCGAAGTTCCCCTTCTCGCGGATGACCGGCACCACCTCCTTGGGGATGACCCCCAGTTCGGCCTGGGCCTCGCAGGCCAGGGTCTCGATCTCCAGCCAGATGCGGAACCGGTTTTCCGGCTCCCAGATTTTTGCCATGTCAGGGCGGGTGTAACGTGGGATCATCTAATAACTCCTTATGAATATATCCCCCTCCCCTTCAAGGGGAGGGACGGGGTGGGGATGGGTTGCAGGTGATGAACGTTCGGGCACCCCATCCCCCTCCTGGCCTCCCCCTTGAAGGGGGAGGAAACTACTTGTCAGATCTCCAGCACGGGACCGGCCGCATACTGATCCCCGATCACGATCCGGGGAGCGCATACGTTCTGGTCGGCCAGGAACGCCTGCGTGGTGCGTACCACATGGTCGGGGTGGTTGTTCACCTCGGACAGGTGGGCCATGACCAGCGCTTCCAGGCCGGCGTGGGCCAGCTCATGGAGCAGTTCCAGCGACTCCTCGTTGGAGAGGTGGCCGTGGCGCGACTTGATGCGCTGCTTCAGGTCCCAGGGATAGGGGCCGTTCATCAGCATCTCCACGTCGTGGTTCGACTCCAGGTTGAGCGCCCGACATCCTGCCAGCTTCTGAGCCACCAGGCGGGTCGCGATCCCCAGGTCGGTGGCAGAGCCGCAGCGCCCCTCGCGGGACTCCAGGACAAAACCCACCGGGTCGCAGGCGTCGTGGGTGATGGGAAAGGGGTCGATCACGCAATCGCGGAACTCC
>DATBXI010000197.1:0-2629 GCA_036514355.1 Desulfuromonadaceae bacterium | reverse complement strand
CGCCGCCGACGAGGCCGGCGGCGTCCAGCCGGCCACCATGGAGAAATATCAGAAGGCCCGGGAGCGGGTCGAGGCGCTGCCCGGAACCGCCGCTGCCACCCATGCGCCCGAAGTGGTCAAGGACGCGGGCAAGAGCATCGCCGCGGCCCAGGAAGGGCTCAAGGCGGGCAACGACAGGGCCACCCGCGAGTCGGCGGAAATGGCCCTGCTCCAGGTGACCCTGGCCGGCGTGCGGGCCGACGAGCGTATGGCGGCGGAAAAGACCGCCGCGGTCAAGGCAGGGCTGGATACGCTGGAACAGCGCCTGGCAGCCATCCTGGCCGGAAAGGGGGACAGGTGATGAAAACGCTCCGCACGCTTGGTACCCTGTTTGCCCTGATGATCTGCGCCGTCCCGGCTCTTCATGCCGCTGAAACGGAATTTCCCGACTATATCCGCACGGCCCAGGCGTCCGTCGGCCAGGCCGAAGCCAAGGCCGCCCAACTCAAGGAGTATGCCGACGATGCGCTGATCGCCCGGAATTTCCTGCGCAATGCCGAGGCGGAATACAAGAACAACCTGAGCTGGTCGGGCAAGCTGGATGCAAAGGCCGAACCCACGGTCAGATACTTTGCCGCCATGGCCCAGTTGCAGGCTAGCGTCATCCTGTCCCGTGCCGAAAAGATCGCCCAGGAGAAGGAACGGGGACGTCTCGAGGCCCAGGCCGCGCAGGTGCGGAGCAGGATCAAGGTGTTCGACGACAAGAACGCGGACATCGCCGCGCTCAAGACCGAGATTGCCAAGCGGGATGCGGCCATTGCCGGCCTGAATGCCGACCTGGCCACAAAGACCGCCAGCGGCTCGTCCGCCGGCCAGCGGGTTGTGGAACTGACCGGAGAGGTGCAGACCCTGAAGTGGTCCCTGTCCACCACCGAACAAAAAGCCGCCGAGCTGGGCACGGAGCTGGACCGGCAGAAGAAGGGGCTGGAAAAGGCCAACGCCGAGGTCGCCCGGTTGAAACAGGAACTGGCCGCAAAAGGGGCCGAGGCCACCCAGGAGCGGGAGCAGCTCCAGGCGCTCAGCCGCGCCCGGCAGTTCGAACTGGAGATCGGCAAGCTCGGTGGCGTGATCAAGGCCAGCGGCGACACCATCATCACCATCCATGCCCGCTCCGCCCTGATAAAGACCAGCGCCAAGAGCGTGACCGTCACCGCTGCCGGCGAACGGCTGGGGCTCGCCCTGGCGGAACTGATCAAGAGCTACCCGGAATACCGCGCCGTGGTCAAGGTGCACGGCTTCGGCCAGCCGGCCAAGATCGAGGATGCCGCTGCCACCGACCAGATGGCGCGGCTCCTGCGCGAGGTGGCCGTGGGCAAGGGCAAGCTGGACCCCGCCGCTGTCGAGGCCCTGGGGGTGGGGCAGTCCGAGCCGATCTATCCCAAGAGCAATCCCGAGGGGAACCGTCGGGTGGAGATTACCTTTGTGAAGAAGCAGACAAACTAAGAGGACACAGGATACACGCCATCATGCCTTCAAGAATCGAAGCAGCCCTGAAAGCAAACGTCCGTGATGCCCGCGGTGAGCGGATCAAACGGGAGATAGAGCATTTTCTCCACCTGGCCGTCAGCCAGGTGACCACCATCGACGTCTACACCGTGGACGCCCAGCTCTCCCCTGCGGAACTGGAGCAGGCCGCTGCCGGCCCCTTCAGCGACCCGGTCATCCAGACCTGGAGCATCGACCGCCCAGCCCCTCTCTCTATCTCTCCCCCGGAGGGGGAGGGAAAGGCCAGCGGGTTCGACTTTGCCGTTGAGGTCGGCTTCCGCCCCGGCGTGACCGACAACGTGGGGCGCACGGCCCGGGAGGCGGTGGAATACCTGACCGGACGCCCCTTCGCTGCGGGCGAGGGGGTGTACTATTCGGTGCAGTACCTGATCGCGGGGGCGCTCTCCGTTGCGGACGTGGAGCGGATAACCACCGGGCTGCTCTGCAATACGCTGATCCAGCGCTACACCATCCTGCCTGTCGCTGAGTTCGTCGCCCGCCGCGGCTTTCCCGCGTATGTGCCCAAGGTCACCGGCGAGACCAGGGCCGAGGTCCGTGAGATCGATCTGGAAGTGCCCGACGAGGCGCTCCTGCGCATCAGCAAGGAAGGGGTGCTGGCCCTGACCCTGGAGGAGATGCGGATCATCCAGGCCCACTACCGCGATCCAAAGGTGCTGGCGGAGCGGGCCGCGGTCGGCCTGGGAGCGAAGCCGACCGACGTGGAACTGGAGTGCCTGGCCCAGACTTGGTCCGAACACTGCAAGCACAAGATCTTTGCCGGTACGGTGCAGTACGAGGATGAGAACGGCAACCGGCAGGAGATCAAATCCCTGTTCAAGTCCTTTATCCAGGCTACCACCCGCGATGTCCGGGAAAAACTGGGGGAGAAGGACTTCTGCCTCTCGGTGTTCAAGGACAACGCCGGGGTGATCCGCTTCAACGACCAACACTCCCTGGTCTTCAAGGTGGAGACCCACAACTCCCCGTCGGCCCTGGACCCCTACGGCGGGGCCCTGACCGGCATCGTGGGTGTCAACCGCGACCCCTTCGGCACCGGCCAGGGAGCGCGGCTGATCTTCAACACCGACGTGTTCTGCTTTGCCGA
>DATBXI010000196.1:0-2486 GCA_036514355.1 Desulfuromonadaceae bacterium | reverse complement strand
CCACGAGCGCTGGGACGGCAGCGGCTATCCCTACGGACTCGCCGGAACCGATATCCCCATGGCCGGCCGCATCGTGATTCTGGCCGACCAGTACGATGCCCTGCGCAGCAACCGCGTCTACAAGCACTCCCTGGACCACGCCACGGCATGCGACATCATCCTCACGGGCGACGGCCGCACCATGCCGGACCATTTCGATCCGCAGATACTGGCCGCGTTCGAGGCGATCAAGGGTACCTTCGGCGCCATCTTCGAGGCCAGCCAGGCCTAAACTTCGGCTTTATCTGTCCAAATCCGCCAGCACGAAATCCACCGAACCCAGGATCGCCAGGAAATCGGCCACCAGCCACCCCCTGCTCATGACCGGCAGGGCCTGGATGTGGGGGAAGCTGGGGGTCTTGATGCGTACCCGATAGGGGATGTTGAGGCCGTCGGAGACCACGAAGTAGCCGTTCTCCCCCTTGGGCGCCTCGATGGCGCTGTAGTTCTCACTCCTGGGGGGCGCCATGCCACGGGTGCTGTTGACGAAGTGATGGATCAGCGACTCGATGTCCTTCAGGGTATCCGGCTTCTGCGGCAGCACATAACGGTAATCGTCCGTGATCCAGCGGCCGCCCGGCATGCTTGCCATGGCCTGTTCCACGATGCGCAGCGATTGCCTGATCTCCTCCATGCGCACCAGGTAGCGCCCCCAACAATCGCCTCCCTCCGCAACCGCCACGTCGAACGTGAAGCGTTCGTAACCGCTGTAGGGCATTATTTTCCTGAGATCCCACTCCATGCCGCAGGCCCGCAGATTGGGGCCCGAAAGCCCCCACTCCATTGCATCCTCACGGGAGATGACACCCACTCCCATCAAGCGTTTCCGGAATATGGGGTTGCCGTTGATCAGGGCCTCGTACTCCTTGAGCCGCTTGGGCATCCATGACATAAAATGTCGCACAGGCCCTTCCCACCCATCGGGCAGGTCATCGGCCACGCCGCCGATGCGGAACCAGGCCGGATGCATGCGGCCGCCGGTGATCATCTCCACGATGTCGAAGATTTTTTCGCGATCGGTGAAGGTGTAGAAGACCGGCGTCATGGCCCCAACGTCGGCGGTAAAGGTGCCCAGCCAGACCAGGTGGCTGGCGATGCGGAACAGTTCGGCCAGCATCACCCGGATGTACATGGCCCGATCGGGTACGGTGATGCCGCAGAGCCGCTCCACGCTGTTCACGTAGGCCAGATTGTTCTGCACCCCGGCCAGGTAGTCGATGCGGTCGGTGTAGGGGATGTACTGGTTCCAGTGCTGGCGCTCGGCCATCTTCTCGGCCCCGCGATGGTGGTAGCCGATGTCGAAATCACAATCCGTGATCTCCTCGCCATCCAGCTTGAGGATGCAGCGGATGATGCCGTGGGTGCCGGGATGCTGGGGCCCCAGGTTCAGCACCAGCTCCCCTTCATCCACCCGTTCGAAGAAGTCCGAGCCGGGGAGCGGCGCGAGACGGCGGGCATCCGCGACGGTATAGGGGGCCATCTCGGTGGCCCGGTTGGGGTGCGTCTTGCGCAGGGGGTGCCCTTCCCAGTCGTGGGGCATCAGGATCCGACGCAGGCCGGGATGGCCGCTGAAGCGAATGCCGAACATGTCGTACACCTCCCGCTCGTACCACGAGGCCGCCGGGAACACGGAGGTGACGCTGGGCACTTCGGGGATCGCCCCTGCCAGTTCGGTTTTGACGCGCACATAGCCGGGTGTATCGAAGGAAAGGAGGTGGTAGTTGAGGGTGAAGTCCTTGTGGGCCGCGCGCTGGCGGCGGCACGAGTCGTCCACCGCTGCAATGTCCTCCAGCCGCTGGAAGGCGGCGCCGGGACGCTGCTTCAGATGCCGCAGCAGATCGGGCACCAGCTCCGCCGGGGCACGCAACGTGAGCATGTCGGTGGCGGCGCCGTCAACGGTGACCCGTTCACCGAACAGGCTGCCGATCTCCTGCGGCAGCCCGAAATCCGGGTAGTCATGCCGCGGGGCCGGCGGGCGCCACTGTTCGTCCGAGCGAGGCATCCAGAAACGGGGATGCCTGAGCGACGTGCCGCGGATCTGGGTCCCCTCCATACCGGGCCCCCGGGTATCGCGCGACTTGGTCGTGCCGTCCACCAGCACCGGCGCGGTCGTCCCCTGGCTGCCGCCGGAGAGGTGCAGCACCGGGCGGGCCGGCCGTTCCTGGGTCCTGATCTTCTCCTGCAGGAGCATGAGCCCCTGGAGGAATGCCTCGGGCCGGGGGGGGCAGCCGGGGACGTACACATCCACCGGCAGTATCTGGTTCACTCCCTGCACCACGCTGTAGATGTCGTACATACCGCCTGAGTTGGAGCAGCTCCCCATGGAGATCACCCAGCGCGGCTCGGCCATCTGCTCGTACAGGTGCAGGATCGAGGGGGCCATCTTCTTGAACACGGTGCCGGCAATGACCATCAGGTCCGCTTCGCGGGGCGTGCCCCGCAGCACC
>DATBXI010000195.1:0-9076 GCA_036514355.1 Desulfuromonadaceae bacterium | reverse complement strand
GGAGAGCACGATCACCGTCACGTCCGGGTGCTCCTGCATGATCCGGGTGAGCAGCTCCTCCCCGGAGATGTGGGGCATGGTCAGGTCCAGCAGCACCAGGCCGATCTCCTGGCGGCCGAGCAGCGGCAGCACCTCGCGGCTGTCCTGGCAGGTGGCGATGTTGGTGATGCCTCCGGGGCCTTCGAGGGTCATGGCCAGGGTGCGGAGCCAGGGGGCTTCGTCGTCCACCAGCAGGACGCCGAATGGCGGTACGGGTGTATGGGGCACGGTTCAGTTCTCCTTTGCCGGCGGCAGGGTCAAGGTCACGATCGTCCCCCCGGCCGGGGCGGGGGCAAAGGTCAGCGTGCCGTCGTGCTCCCTGACGATCCCGGCGGAGACCCAGAGGCCGAGGCCGGTCCCCCCCTGTTCCCGCTTGGTGGTGAAGAAGGGGTCCATCAGGTACGGCAGGTGGTCAGGCGGGATGCCGCGCCCCCCATCTTCCACCGAGAGCACGACGGCGCCGTCCGGTGCGCAGGAGGTGGTGACAACGATGGGCTGGTCGCTGTGTTCCAGCGCCTGGCAGGCGTTCACCAGCAGGTTGACCACCACCTGCTCGATGCGTTGGGCGCTGCCGCGGACCATGGGGAGGTGGTCGCTGCAGTCGAGGGAGAACCGCCGGGTCGACTTCCTGATGGTGCTGTCCGCCAGGCGCGTTGCGGCGCGCACCACGTCGTTCAGGTCAAAGGTGACGCTGCTGCCGCTGTCGTCCCGCCGGGCAAAGTCCTTGAGGTCGTCCACGATGCTCCTGATCTGGCGGGCGCCGTTGAGGGTCTCTTCGAGCATCAGCGGCAGCTCCTCCCGCATGCGCGAGTACTTCAGGCAGCCGAGCAGGAAGTCGCCATGCTCGCGGTAATACGTCTCCAATATGGGTTCGGCGGCGGTGAACGCCTCCATGAAGCGCGGCATGTTGAGCAGGATCAGGGCATTGGGGTTGTTGATCTCGTGGGCCACGCCGGAGAGCAGGATACCCAGGGAGGCCATCTTGTCGGCCTGGACCAGCTTGTCCTGGTGCAGGCGGAGGTCATCCAGGGCCCGTTCCTTCTCCCGCACCTCCCGGGCCAGTTCCCCAGTGCGCTGGGCCACCCGCTTCTGCAGGGTCCGCGACCAGACCACCGTGCCGGCGAGAATGAGCACGAGCGGCGCGGCCACCATGGCCACGTAGCGGGCGATCTTTTGCCAGGAGATGGGCTGGGGCTCCAGGACGCCGAGCCACTTGTTGTGGATCGCCTGGTACCGGCCCGAGCGCTTGAGGATGGCAAGCCCCTCGCTGAACCGTTCCAGGATCTCGGTGTTCCCCTTTTTTACGGCATAGCCGTATTTCTGGGCGATTATGGGCCTTGCCTGGGGGACGATGTTCGTCAGCCCCAGCTCCTTTACCAGGTACTGGCCCGGGAGCTTGGCCACCAGCGCCGCATCGTGCTGGCCGGCGGAGAGGAGGCGGAGCGCGTCCGCAAGGGAGTCCACCTGGACATAGGCGGCATCCAGGTTGTGCTGCAGCATGAAGTCGTGCATGACGCTGTGGCGCATGACAATGACCTCTTTGCCGCGCAACTGCCCGATGGAGCTGATCTCCTCGCCCTTCCTGGTCCAGATCGTCTGGTAGACAATGGCATGGGGAGGGGAGAAATCCACCTCCCGGGTGCGCTCCTCCGAAAAGGCCATGCCCTGAAGGATGTCCACCTCCCTGTCGTTGAGGGCCCTGCGCATCTCACTCCAGGGGCCGAGGCGGATCTCCACGTTCATCCCCATCACCTCGGCGATGGCCCTGGTCAGCTCCACGTTGTAGCCGGCCGGCTTCCCATCCTTGTCGAGAAACTCGTAGGGGGGGTAGTTGGCATCACCGCCCACGATGATCGTTTCGCTCCTGTCGTCCGCATTCTGCCCCGCAGCGATAGCCGGGGAAGCGGCGAGGAACAGCAGGATGGGCAGGAGCAGGGAGAGGAGGCGGCGCATGCTCGTGGCCTGCCGGGGGAGGTTGAGGTGTGGATGCTTGGGGATACGCATGGGGCAACTTACCCTGAACATGGAGCGAAATCAAGCCGCATCCGTTGCGGGGCCGTTATGTTCCGCCCGCTTTCAAGCTGATTAGTGTCAATCTTCCGCTGATTATGTTCCTCCCCTTTCAAGGGGGAGGTCAGGAGGGGGATGGGGTCGTTTTGGCGCCTGATTTACCCCATCCCCACCCCATCCCTCCCCTTGAAGGGGAGGGAGTTGGCGGAAGATCAGCGCTAATCAGTTTTTCTGGCGCGAAAAGACAAGAAAGAGGGGGTACGTGCACCGCTATCCCTGGCGGCTGACGAAGTAGCGGATGATGTCGTTGTAGAACGCCAGCAGCATCAGGCCCAGCAGCAGCATCAGGCCGACCTGCTGGGCGTATTCCCGGGCCTTCTGGCTGACCGGGCGGCGGAAGACCAGCTCCCAGCAGAAGAAAAACAGGTGCCCGCCGTCCAGGACCGGCACCGGCAGCAGGTTGAGCACCCCCAGGTTGACGGAGAGGAGCGCCATGAAGGCCAGGAAGCTGGAACCGCCGGCCGATGCCTGTTCGCCGGCCATCTTGGCGATCATGATCGGCCCGCCGATGGAGTCCATGGGCACCACCCGCTGCACCATCTTGACCAGGGACATGACGGTGAGGTCGATCACCCGCCACGTCTGGGCGCTCCCCTGGATGACCGCCTGGAAGGGGTTGTAGGCGACGGTGACGATCTCGCCGGCCGATGCCACGCCGATGGCGAACCCGCTCACGCTCTCGCCGAACAGGTTCTTGGTGATGCGGGGCTCGGGGATGATGATGAAGGGTATCTCCCGATCGCCGCGCCGCACGATCAGGTTTACGGATTTCCCCTTGGCGGCGGCGATCTGGGTCGCGACCTCATCCCACTGGGAGATGCGCTTGCCGTTGATGGCGGCGATGACGTCGTTTTTCTGGACGCCGGCCCTGGCTGCAGGCTTGTCCTTGAGCACCTCCCCCACCTTGGTGGTGACGGTCGGAACCCCCAGCATGCAGAGCAGCACGAAGATCAGCCAGGCGAACAGCAGGTTGAATACGGGACCGGCCATGACGATGGCGATGCGGGCCAGGGGGGGCTTGTGGGCAAAGGAGCGGGCCTTTTCATCGTCGCTCAGTTCCCGCGGCACGGTGGCCGCTTCCGGGGCAGTTGGTTCCCCTTCGGCGTGATGGGCTTCCCCACCCTCGATGACGCCCCCTTCGCCGAACATCTTGACATAGCCGCCCAGGGGGAAGGCCGAGATCAGGTATTCCGTTTCCCCGATTTTCCTGCCGATCAGCTTGGGGCCGAATCCGAGGGAGAATTTCTCGACGCTGACTCCCATCAGCTTTGCCAGCAGGAAATGCCCCAGCTCGTGGACGAAGATCAGCACGCCCAGGACGATTATGGCGTAGATGACCGTCATGTCAGTGCACCAGGGATCCGCAGACCGAGCGCGCCGTGTCGCGGCCCCAGCGGTCGGCCAGCAGGACCTCTTCGATGGAGGTGAGGTTGTGGGCCTGGTGGCTGTCCATGGTCCGTTCGATCACCTCGGCGATCTGCATGAAGCCGATCCGGCCGTCCAGGAAGGCCTCAACGGCGATCTCGTTGGCGGCGTTCATCACGGCCGGCATGCTCTCCCCGGCCTGGATGGCGGCGTAGGCCAGCCCCAGGCAGCGGAACTTCTCCAGGTCGGGCCGGAAAAAGGTCAGCCCCGAGAACGCGGTCAGGTCCAGGGGCTTGACGCCGGTGGCGACCCGCTCGGGGTAGGAGAGGGCATAGGCGATGGGCGCCTTCATGTCGGGAGTGCCCAGCTGGGCGATCACGCAGCCGTCGATGTACTCCACCATGGAGTGGATGATGCTCTGGGGGTGGATGTTGACCGCAATCTTGTCCACGGGCGCGTCGAACAGCCAGCGCGCCTCCAGCACCTCCAGCCCCTTGTTCATCATGGTGGCCGAGTCGATGGTGATCTTCCGCCCCATGCTCCAGTTGGGGTGGTTGAGGGCGTCGGCTACGGTGACTTGTTTCAGGTGTTCCGCAGGTGTGTTCAGGAACGGACCGCCCGAGGCGGTCAGGATGATCCTGCCGATGTCCTGGTTCCGGTGTCCCTCGATGGACTGGAACACGGCGCTGTGCTCGCTGTCCACCGGGAAGAGCCGCACCCCGTACGCGGACACCATCTCCATGAACAGGTGCCCTGCGGTGACCAGGGTCTCCTTGTTGGCCAGGGCGATGTCCTTCCGGGCGCGGATCGCTGCGGCCGTCGGCACGAGGCCGGCGGCGCCGACGATGGCGGCCACCACCATCTGGGCCTCGTCGGCGGTGGCGGCGGCGACCAGGCCTTCGATGCCCCCGAGGATCTCGACGTCGAGACCGGAGCAGAGCTCCTTCAGCCGGGGCACGTCCTCAGGCGCGGCCACGGCGGCGATGCGGGGCGAGAACTGCCGGATCTGGGCGGCAAACAGCTCCAGGTTGCGTCCCGCAGTCATGGCAACCACCCGGAAACGGTCGGGGTGGGCGTTGACGATCTCCAGGGTGCTGACGCCGATGGAGCCGGTGGAACCGAGGATGGATAGGTGTTTCATGTCAAGACCTCATAGTAAAAAACAAAAGACGGAATAATTCTGCCACAGAGACACAGAGACACGGAGAAAATCTTTTCGTGGTTGAAATCCTAAACCAGTGTAGAGAAAAACTGCGCTTAGGTTATGGCGTTGCCGCTCAGAGTTAATCTCTGTGAACCTCTGTGTCTCCGTGTCTCTGTGGCGGATGGCGCTTTTGTGGATTATCAAAACCTGCCGAACACGTACACCGCGTAGTAGTACATGGCCGGGGCGGCGAAGATGATGCTGTCCAGCCGGTCCAGCACGCCGCCGTGGCCGGGGAAGATGGTGCCGGAATCCTTGACCCCGAAGCTCCGCTTGAGCAGGGACTCGAACAGGTCCCCGGTCTGGCCGAGGATGCCGATGACCACCGCCGTCACCAGGGCGTCGGTCAGGGTCAGCTGGGGAAAAAAGGTGAACCGGGCCAGCAGGGTGCCGGCAATACTCCCCACCACTCCGCCCAAACTTCCCTCGATGCTCTTCTTGGGGCTGACCAGCGGGTAGAGCCGGTGCTTGCCGAATGCGCTGCCGGTGTAGTAGGCGGCGGAATCGTTGGTCATGACGATCAGCATGATGACGAACAGCCACTGCACGCCGTAGGGGGTCTGGCGCAGCATGACCAGGTGCATGAGCAGCACGGGGATGTAGAGGAATGCCAGCATGGCGTAGGCCACCTCCCGGGCGGCGTCGCCGATGGCGCGGATGCGGAACAGGAACAGCAGGCTGAAGGCCAGGAACAGCAGGGCGATGGCGGCCAGGGCCAGCCGCTCCTGGCCGGCGAATGGCACGAATATGAGGGCCGCAGCGCAGAACGCTGCCAACCATGACTCCATCCCCCGGTCCGGCAGGGCCATGCGATAGAACTCTATCATGGCGATGAAGGCAAAGAAGGCCAGGAGAGTGGCGAAGAGCAGCGCGCCACCCTTGAGGATGGTCATGATGACGATCGGCAGGAGGATGAGCGCGGTGATCAGGCGTTTAATGGATCGCTCCTCTTGGTGATTTGGTCGCTGGTTTTGCCGAAACGGCGCTCGCGGGACTGGAAATCGGCCAGGGCCTTGTGGAGCTCGTTGATGGTGAAGTCGGGCCAGTTAATCTCGGTGAAGTACAGCTCGGTGTACGCCAGCTGCCACAGCAGGAAATTGCTGATGCGCATCTCGCCGCTGGTGCGGATCAGGAAGTCCGGGTCCGGCAGGCCGCCCGTATCCAGATAGGTGCCGAACACATCAACGGTCACCGCATCGGCGGCAAGTTTGCCGTTGGCAATGTCACGCGCCAGCCGGCCGGCGGCCAGGCTGATCTCCTGGCGTCCGCCATAGGAGAGGGCCAGGGTGAGGACCATGCCGGTATTGCCGGCGGTCGTTGCAATGGCCTCGTCCAGGGTCTGGTTGACGTCGTCGGGCAGGTCGCTGCGATTGCCGATGACGTTGTAGCGGATGTTCTTGCGCATCATGCGCGCCGTTTCCTGGCGGATGTACTTCTTGAGCAGCGTCATCAGCGCCCGCACCTCAATGGGGGGGCGGGACCAGTTCTCGGAGGAGAAGGCGAAGAGCGTCAGGTACTGGATGCCCAGCAGGTGGGCCTGCTCCACCACCATCTTGACCGTTTCCGCACCCCGCTGGTGGCCCACGATGCGCCGCAGCATGCGCTGCTGCGCCCAGCGTCCGTTGCCGTCCATGATGATGGCCAGGTGGGTGGGGAGCTTGTCCGGGTCGAGCGGCTCCATCAGACTTCCAGAACCTCTTTCTCTTTGTGGGCCACGGCTTCGTCCATCTTGCTTTCGAACCCTTTGGTGATGTCCTGGACCTCTTTTTCGTACTTCTTCAGTTCGTCCTCGGTGATGGCCTTGTCCTTCTCCATCTTCTTCAGCTTGTCCATGGCGTCACGCCGGATATTACGCAGGGCGATCTTGTCGTCCTCGGCCTTCTTCTTCAGTTCCTTGACGATCTCCTTTCGGCGCTCCTCGGTCAAGGGGGGGAGGGTCAGGCGGATGGCCTTGCCGTCGTTACCAGGAGTCAGGCCGATGTTGGCGTTCAGGATGGCCTTTTCAATGGGGCCTATCATCTTGGCTTCCCAGGGGGTGATGGTGATGGTGCGAGGTTCCGGCACCGCCAGGGTCGCAATCTGGCTGATGGAGGAAGGATTTCCGTAGTAGTCCACCTTGACGCTGTCCAGGATGCCGGTGGAGGCGCGGCCGGTGCGGACCTTCTGGAACTCGTTCTTGAGGACCCCCAGGGTCTTTTCCATGTGGGTTTTCATGTCGCTCAGCACGGTCTTGGGCATGATTACTCTCCTTGTACGATGGTGCCGATCTCCTCACCGGCGATGACCTTCATGATGTTCCCCTCGGTGGTCAGGTCGAACACGATGATCGGCAGGTTATTGTCCATGCAGAGGGAGGTGGCGGTGGCGTCCATCACCTGCAACCCCCGCTTGAGCACGTCGATGTAGGTCAGCTGCGGCAGCTTGACCGCGTTCGGGTCTTTCTTGGGATCTGCCGAGTAGACGCCGTCCACCTTGGTCCCCTTGAGGATCACTTGGGCACCGATCTCCATAGCCCGCAGGCTGGCGGCAGTGTCGGTGGTGAAATAGGGGTTGCCGGTGCCGGCCCCGAAGATGACCACTCTCCCTTTTTCCAGGTGGCGCATGGCCCGGCGGCGGATGTAGGGCTCGGCCACCTCCTGCATGGCGATGGCGGACTGGACCCGGGTGGCCACCCCCAGCTTCTCCAGGGCGTCCTGCATGGCCAGGGAGTTGATCATGGTGGCCAGCATGCCCATGTAGTCGGCGCTGGCCCGGTCCATTCCCTTGGACGAGGCGGCCAGGCCGCGGAAGATGTTGCCCCCGCCGATGACCAGGGCCAGTTGCACCCCTTGTTCCACAACGTCACGGACCTCGCGGGCAATGGCGTTGATGGTCTGGGGATCGATGCCGTACCCCTGGTCCCCGGCCAGCGACTCGCCGGACAGCTTCAGGAGGACGCGGTTGAATGACGGCCTGCTCATGGTGGTGCTCCTGTCGAAAGGTATCAGGCGGTGTCAGATTTGAGATGATACCAAGGCGGTGGGGAGGTGACGACCGAGGCTCTCACCCGGCCCCTGGCCACCCTCTCCCAGAGAGAGAGGGTGAACTGTATACTCTCTCCCTATGGGAGAGAGATAGAGTGAGGGGGTACGTTGAGGGAAGTCGCCGAGACGCCAACGCAGGTAGCGCTCAAATATGACGCCGCATAAAAAAAAGCCGGCCTTTTGGGGGCCGGCTTCGGCGTTTCTTACATGCCGGCCGCTGCCGCCACCTCGGCGGCAAAGTCCGATTCCTTCTTCTCCAGCCCCTCACCGAGGACATACTTGGTGAAGCGGCGGATGGACATGTTCTCGCCGATCTTGGCGATGGTCTCGTTCAGGTACTGCTGGATGGTCTTGTCCGGGTCCTTGACGTATGCCTGCTCCAGCAGGCAGATGTCGGCGTAGAACTTGTTGACCTGGCCCTCGATGATCTTCTCGATGATGTTCTCCGGCTTGCCAGTTTCGCGGGCTTTGGAGCGGTAGATGTCCTTCTCGCGCTCCAGCACGTCGCTGGACACCTCCTCGCGGCGCACGTACAGGGGGGCCGCGGCGGCGATATGCATGGCGATGTCCTTCACGAAGGTCTGGAAGTTCTCGTTCTTGGCCACGAAGTCGGTTTCGCAGTTGACCTCGACCATGACGCCGATCTTGCCGCCGGCATGGATGTAGGTGCCCACGGCGCCCTCGGTGGCGGCGCGGCCGGCCTTCTTGGCGGCGGCGGCCAACCCCTTCTTGCGCAGAAAGTCGACAGCTTTCTCGAAATCACCATTGGTTTCTTCCAGCGCCTTTTTGCAGTCCAGCATGCCGGCGCCGGTGGATTTTCTCAGTTCGTTGATCTGTGCGGCTGATACGGCCATTCTATTCTCCTTCCCCGTTGTGCGGGAATTGTGTGTATTGGGTGCTGCGTGCTGCCGTCTTTATTCGGCGGGCTCTGCTTCGGCTGCCTCGGCGGCGAATTCCTCGCCACCCTCGGTGCCGGTCTGCAGGGCGGTGTTGCGTACCTGGATGCCCTCGATGACCGCGTCGGCGACCTTGGAGGAGAGCAGACGGATGGCGCGGATGGCGTCGTCGTTGCCCGGGATGACGTGGTCGATGGGGTCGGGATCGCAGTTGGTGTCAACGATAGCCACCACCGGGATGCCCAGCTTGTTGGCTTCCTGAACGGCGATTTCCTCGTTCTTGGGGTCGATGACGAACAGCAGGCTGGGGAGCTTGCCCATCCCCTTGATGCCGCCAAGGGTCTTCTGCAGCTTTTCCCGCTCCTTGTTCAGTTGGAGGGCTTCCTTCTTGGTGTAGGCCTCGATGGTGCCGTCCTCGAACATGGCGTCGATGCGCTTCAGGCGGTCGATGCTCTGCTTGACGGTGGCGAAGTTGGTCA
>DATBXI010000194.1:0-6205 GCA_036514355.1 Desulfuromonadaceae bacterium | reverse complement strand
GGCCCAGCCGATCGGCTGGCCCTTTCTGCATCACGTTCTCTCTACACCCTCTGGGCAGCCTTATTCCGTGAGTTTTCCAGGGTGGGATGTGTCCAGACGAATGTTGTGGCGCTCCAGGAGCACCCCCGCATCTCTCCAGAGCTTGCTCACACCGTTGGCAAACGCCTCGGACGCATCCAACTGGGAGAGGCGTGCGGCAGTAAAGTCGTTCTCCGCGTTAAGCACGTCCTGAATCGTGGCGGTGCCGAGCCTGCTGTTCTTGTGATACTCATCAAGACGCTGCGTGGCGTATTGCAGCGACTTGTCGGCTGTCTGAAGCTGTAATCGTGCCGAAATCAACGCCCGCAAGTCAGCCTCCACATCGTTACGAACCCGCCATTCCAGTGCCCTGACCTGGTATTTTGCCTGTTCCGTACGGATTTTACTCCTGCGGTAATCGTTCTCCGCCACGGTATTGCCGAGTGGCAGGTTGAACTGCATGCCGGCCGTCCAATAGGTCGCCGGGTGCTCCCCCATCTGCCGGAAGCTGTTCCCGAAATTGCCGCCGGTCCCACTAAGCCCGCCGCTGCCCGTCAGTGAGAGGTCTGGCAGTGACTGGTGTCGTGTCACCCGTTCCTGCAACTCACTCGTCTGCAACGCCAGCCGGAGTTGCTTCAGGTCGGAACGGGACTCCATGGCCTCTTTGATGACCTGCTCCTCCGTCTCTTTGGGCTCATCCCGGGCAGGGGGGTCCATGGGGATGATCTGGGCCTTCGACTCCAGCCCGATGAGGTAGCGCAGGCTTGCCTCCTGATCCCGCACGTTGCGATACGCTTCGATCAGGTCCTTCCTGCGCTGGGCAATGGCAAATTCGACATTGGCTTTCTCCATTGCCTGGAGAGGCCCCGGTTTGGCTCTCTTGGAGATCTCTTCCAGAAGTTTCTGGGCCGAGTCCACGGCCGCCACCCGCGACTCCAGCCCCTGTTGCAGGGAATACAGGTGATTGTAGGTGGTGATGACGCTGAGAACCGTATCGCTGATGAACAGACGGTATCGCTCCAGAGAGTCCTGAAGCGTATTGGCGGCCAGTGAGATGCTGAGTTCCGTTGTCTCCTTGCCCGCGTTTTTCAGAAGCGGCTGGGAAATGGTGATCCCCACCGATGACTGCCATTCCTTTGTGGATGCGAACCCTTCGGTGTCGGCGTTCGTAAAGCCTGCCTGGGTGGTGGCCGAAATTGTTCCGCCCGTTGGAATGAGCTGTGACAAACCGAGGGTGGTGGTGGAGTTCCTGGACAAGAAGAATGGATCACCCGGAACAGACGACACTCCTCCAGTGGACGTGATGCCCAGGACAGGGTTGTAGATCCCCCAGCTTCTTGCGGCGTCGGTCTCAGCCATTGAGGAATTCAGCGCCTCGACCCGCAGGTCGATATTCTTGAGGAGCGCCATGGTCACCGCCACTCCCCGCGAAAGATTCACCTTCTCCACATGTTCAGGAAAGTCCAGGGCTGCGGCTGTTCCGGCTGTAAGGGCGATGATTCCAAGGATGACGATCCGCATGGTCATGTGCATACCATGTCCCTCCCGGCAGTTTATTACAACACATTGAAAATATGACTTGTTCAGTATATCCAACACCCGGGTTTTATCAACGATGCCAATAAAAAAAAGCCCTCCCCGTGAGGGGAGGGCTTGGTGATGCGGTTCCCGTGGAATCAATACCGGGAACTGACAGCAACCTGGGCAGGAAACCGGAACGCTAAGGAGTCCGGGCTGCCGGGCTGGTTACTGACCGGCGGCAATGGCGGCAACCTGAGCGGAAGTCAGGGACTTCAGCGAACTCATGGCCGACAGGCTGTTGATGGCGTTCTGGATGGTAGCGGCCGATTTGCCTTGTTTCGACGTACCGTGGCAACCGGAGCAGTACTGGTTATACATAGCCCAGGTTTGTGCCGGCGGAGTGGGAGTAGGCGTCGGGGTCGGAGGAACGGGCGTCGGGGTCGGAGGAACAGGCGTCGGGGTCGGAGGAACAGGCGTCGGCTTCGGAGGAACAGGCGTCGGTTTCGGAGCCGGGGTTACTTTGTGATCGTCGTTTTTCTTCTGGTATGAGTTCTGGTGCGACTGTTTATCTTTTTCCGACTTGCTGTCCGCGAAGCTGGTGACAGCAAGGCCGGCAGACGCCATGGTGACACAGATGATTAACGCAAGTGCTTTGGTGATTTTCTTCATCGAGTAAGCTCCTTTTGGTCGACTTGTGATGCAAAGCGCCATTTTGGTTACTGCTGTTTTTTTGTTACTGCTTTTGTTGGGTTACTGCTTACTGATTTTGTCTTACTTATTACTGCGTTTACTGATTACTGATTGCCTAATTTACTGTTACTGCTTACTGCTTTTACTGTTACTGCTGAAATACGCTCACCTCATTCATCTTCGTTACCTGACGACACCTCCTTGTGCGTCCCGGTTTTGTGCGTCCGGACACAAAAAAACCGGGGCCGAAGATATGGTGATATTTCGGCAACCCGGCTGTCTCCGTGAGACCCTGTAGGCTTTCCGCCCCATTCTCGCGAATGGTTTAGTATTATCGGCTATCGCCTATTTGAACTGAGAAATTTCGGCAACCCGGCTGTCTCCATGAGACCCTGTAGGCTTTCCGCCCCACCCTCGCGGGTGGTTAAGTAGTATCGTCTGCTCAGACCAAACTTATTTTTGTTAACACTAAAATAACTGTACTCTGATTGTCAACCTTTTTTTCGTCTGTGGTTTGCAATCCTCATCCGAGGAGCTGAATACAAAAAAGCCGGGGCCGCTATCGTTAAGATATTTCGGCAACCCGGCTGTCTCTGTGAGACCCTGTAGGCTTTCCGCCCCACCCTCGCGAGTGGTTAAGTATTATCGTCTATCCAACCCAAACTAATTTTATACAGACTAAAACAACGGTATCCCGATTGTCAACCATTTTTCGTCCATGGGTTTGCAAGTCCCTTTGTGACCCTTTGTGACATATGCTTATCAACGATCCACACCGACCATTCTCCCGGCAAAACGCCCCTGCCTTGGGGAGCGGTTTCCTCCCGCTCCCCAAGGCTTGGCCTGCGGCCAGCAAACGTCCCGACAGCGGCATCATCTGACGTGATCCCGCCCTGTCGGATCTGTTCTCCTGCTGGCACCCTAGAAGAAATGTGGTATTGTTTTTCCCATCATCCACGACCCCGCCGAGCCATGCCACGCGGAGGACTATGTCATGCCCCTTCCCCCCCAGCTGCGCAGGATATCCCCCACCTCCTGGGAGTTGCCGATCTCGTATAAGGACGGCATGCTGGTGCCGGCCCGCATCATTGCCACGGAGGCGCTCCTGGCCCACATGGACGCCGGGGTTTTCGAGCAGGTCACCAACGTGGCCTGCCTGCCCGGCATCCTCAAATACGCCTTTTGCATGCCCGACGGCCACTGGGGGTACGGCTTCCCCATCGGCGGGGTGGCGGCCATGGACCCGCACAGCGGTGTGATCTCGCCCGGAGGGATCGGATTTGACATCAACTGCGGCATGCGCCTTGTGCTGACCTCCCTGACCGAGGAGGAGGTCAGGCCGCGGTTGCACCAACTGGTGGACCAGATGTTCAGTCGCATCCCCACCGGGGTGGGGTGCACCGGCTTTGTGCGCTGCTCCCGCGCCGAGTTTCGCCACGTGGTGGAAAAAGGGTCACGCTGGTGTCTGGAGCACGGCTATGCCTGGCCCGAGGATCTGGAGATGACCGAGGAGCACGGCTGTTTCCCCGGAGCCGACGCCACGGCGTGCAGCGACAAGGCCATCGAGCGGGGGTACGACCAGATCGGCACCCTGGGTTCGGGCAACCACTACTGCGAAATCCAGGTGGCGCGGCCGGAGAACATCTTCGACCAGGCAACGGCCCGGGCCTTCGGCATCACCATCCCCAACCAGGTGGTGGTCATGTTCCACTGCGGCAGCCGGGGGTTCGGCCATCAGGTAGCCACCGACTACCTGCAGACATTCCTCCGGGTGATGACGACAAAATACGGCATCCGGGTCAACGACCGGGAACTGGCCTGCGCCCCGTTCCGCTCCCCCGAGGGGCAGGCATACTTCAGCGCCATGAAATGCGCGGTCAACATGGGCTTCGCGAACCGCCAGGTGATCCTGCACCGCCTGAGGGAGGTGTTTTCCCAGGTATTCTCCCGTTCGGCGGAGGAGTTGGGAATGCACATGGTCTACGACGTGGCCCACAACACCGCCAAGCTGGAGACCCACCTGGTGGACGGGGAGCGGCGCGAGGTATTGGTACACCGCAAAGGTGCCACCCGTTCCTTTGGCCCCCGCATGGCCGGCATACCCGACTGTTACCGGGAGACGGGCCAGCCGGTGATCATCGGCGGCAGCATGGAGACCGGCTCCTACCTGCTGGCGGGCGAGGAGGGGGCGGCAGCCACCTTCTTCACCACGGCCCACGGCAGCGGCCGCACCATGAGCCGGCACCAAGCCAAGAAAATGGTCAAGGGGCAGAAGCTGCTGGGGGAGATGGAGCAGCGCGGCATCTACGTGCGTACCGATTCCTACGGCGGCCTGGCCGAGGAGGCGGGTTTTGCCTACAAAGACATCGACCAGGTGACCGCTGCCACGGAGGAGGCCGGCCTGAGCCGGCGGGTGGTCAAGCTGGTGCCGATCGGGAACATCAAAGGATAGAGAAACAGGTAGAGGTATGCGTTCGCTGCGCTAGAGAAACAGATAGAGATCTGCGTTCGCTGCGCTCACAGATAGAGCAAGAGTAAACTCTTTCTCTTTCTCTATCTCTATCTCTATCTCTACCTCTATCTCTACCAGAGGTTCACCTACCATGCCCTATCGTTTTCTGGAAGATATCGCAACAGCCGATGTGGCCTTCGAGGCCTGGGGGGCGACGCGTGAGGAACTCTTCGCCGCTGCCGCCACGGCCCTGCTGGCCACCATGGTCCATGAACCGGGATTGATCGAGCGCCGCCAGGAGCTATCCGTCAGGCTGGAGCATGCGGAACTGGACCTGTTGCTCTACTCGTTTCTGGCAGAGCTGGTATTCCTCAAGGATGCCCGGCGCCTGCTGCTGCATGCGGACATTCTGAAGATTGATGGCGGCGAGGGAGATTTCCGCCTCGTGGCGTTGCTGCGGGGTGAAGAGATCGCCCCCAGCCGCCATCGCCTCCAGGTGGATGTCAAGGCCGTCACGCTGCACCGGTTGCGGGTGGCGTGCGTGGACGGCGTCTGGCGGGCCACCGTGGTGCTGGATATCTGACCTGATCACTGCGGCGTGCCGACCTGCACTTTGGAGTTGCTCTGCAAACGCAAACGTTGTATTTTGTTACACAAACTACGCACTACCCACTTCACGACCGATCGACGCTTGCCACCGGAAACAGCACCCGATCACCAGACTGTGGAAATCACCGCGTGGAAATGGACCTGTTATCATGAATCCCGCTCCTCCCACCATCCTGCTCGTTGACGACGAGGTGGCGATCCTGAAGAGCTTTGCCTGCTTCTTCGAAGACAGCGGATACCGCGTACTCATGGCGCGCAACGGCCATGAAGGGCTCGACGCTTTTCGCCGCCACCGCCCGGATCTCGTATTTACCGATCTGCGCATGCCGGGGATGGATGGCCTGGAATTGATCAGCACACTCAAGGAGTTGAGTCCCGCGACCCCCATCATCGTCATCTCGGGCATCGGCGTTGTGGCGGAGGCTATCAAAGCGCTGAAACTGGGCGCTTATGACTATATCACCAAGCCGATATTCAACCTCGCCGAATTGGGAATCGTTGCCGGCCGGGCGCTCGAAACCGTGGACCTTCGCCACCAGGTATCGGCCCTGCGCGACCATATCCTTACCGGAAAGCTGGGCAACGCTGAAGCATTCGCCGCCATTGTCACGCAGGACGACGCCATGCAGCGCATCTTCCATTATGTGGAAGCGGTTGCTTCCAGCAGCCAACCGGTCCTGATCAGCGGACAGACCGGCACCGGCAAGGAACTCATCGCCCGGGCCCTGCACCGTGTGAGCGGCCGGAACGGAACCTTCATCGCCGTCAACGTGGGGGGACTGGACGATGTCGTATTCTCGGATACCCTTTTCGGGCACATGAGGGGCGCATACACCGGCGCCGACCGCCCCCGGGACGGCCTCGTCGCCCAAGCGGCCGGCGGAACGCTCTTTCTGGACGAGATCGGCGAGCTGT
>DATBXI010000193.1:0-3400 GCA_036514355.1 Desulfuromonadaceae bacterium | reverse complement strand
CCACCCGCGCGGCGGCCAGCCGCACATAGGCTGGCTCGTTGCGCGTGCCGCGATGAGGCACCGGCGAGAGGTAGGGGCAGTCGGTCTCCACCAGCATGCGGTCCAGGGAGGTATCGGCCACCACCCGGCGCAGCGCTTCGTTGGCGGGATAGGTGACAGTGCCGGGGATGGAGATATGGAACCCCATGGCAATGGCTTCGGCCGCCATGGCGCTGTCTCCGGAAAAACAGTGCAGCACGCCCCGCTCTGTCCGCTCCTCCCGCAGTATGGCCAGGACCCGCCCGTGGGCGTCCCGGTCATGGATGATCACCGGTTTGTCCACCTCGGCCGCCAGGCGCAGGAAGCCACGGAACACCTGTTCCTGCCGGTCGCGGGGCGAACGGTCGCGGTAGAAATCCAGGCCGATCTCGCCAATGGCCACCACCTTGGGACTGGCCAGCGCCAGGTCGCGGATCGTATCGTAGTCGCCTTCCGTCACGCCTGCGGCGTCATGGGGGTGGATGCCGACAGCCGCGTAGAGGTGGGGATACTTTTTCGCCAGTTCCACGCATTCTCGGCTGGATTCGACGTCGGTGCCGACCACCACCATGGCCCCTACCCCGGCATCGGCGGCGCGTTGCAGCATTGACTCGAAATCGTCACCATAGTCGCGGTAGTAGATATGGGCGTGGGAGTCTATCAGTTTGATCTCAGTGCTCATGCTCTTCCTTACGTATATCTCATGGTAATCTTATTCGTTGAAAAGCTAAACCGTTCTCTCACAGAGCTCACTCCGCTCGCTAACGCGCTGTGAGAGAAGGGTTTTTCTAAAACGTCTTGGTGATCTCCCGCAGCACCGTTGTGGCATAGCTCCCCTTGGGGAGGCTGAATTCCAGCACCAGGCTTTCAGCCTCGGCCCGATGCGACACATCCGTCAGGGGCACCCGCAGCGGCCGTCGCTCCCCCTCCATGCGCAACCCGCTCCCCAGGTCGAACTGCCCGACCTCGAGCCCTGCCGCCGCCAAGATCCGCTGTTCCAACTCCCGCGGGGCTCCGGCGGGCCATGTCATCTTGCAGCCGAACATCGGCCCGGTGGCCGATATCTCGAATTGTGCGGCCCGTTGGGTTTCCGCCGCCACATCCTCCACCAGGAAACAGGCGCCGTTGGCATGCTTCCAGGCCAGGTCCCCCGCCATGATCCGGTCGATCTCCGTCAGGCGGCTCTCCACCACCCGGTCGAAAAGGGACGACTGGCATGCCGAGAGGTAGAGTTTTCTCAGGCGGGGATGGACGACGCTGAAGGCCTTTTCCCAGCCATGGGGCCGGGCCGTGAGCCGCTGGAGCACGTCGCGCTCGCTGCGGCAGTGGCCGGGCATCAGTCGCAGCGCCGCGGCAATCTCCCCCCGGCGATAGGCCTCGATGGCGCTGCGCCATTGCTCGTCCCGCACCGCCTCGGGTTCTCCGATCAGCAGTTCCACGGCGCCGCGCCAGTCGCCCCGCAGCATGGCGGCCCCTATGAGGTGGGAATTGGCCTGGGCGCCGTAGCGCTGGGAGCCGAACCAGTTGGGGACACCCCGCAGCTCCAGAACTGCCAGGATCGCCGAAACATGCCCGGCAACGTCGGAAGACACGCCGGCCACCCTGATGCGGAAGCGGTTCCCCTTCAGGTGTCCGAGCTTGAGTTTATTGGTGTGGCGGGCGGCCGAGAGGATCCTGATCCCGTCAACCTCGCGCCCGGCCACATCTTCCGGCTTGATGCGCGGCAGCGAGATGGTCTGGCGCGTGACACCCACCGCGTCCTTCATGCCGGCATATCCCACGTCCCGCTCGGTGACGTTCAGCCGCCGTGCCAGCCTGCGGATGGCCTCCAGGGTGGTGATGCCCCGCTTCTCGATGGTCAGGAAGCAATGCTCGCCTGCACCGCTCGGAGCGTAGGCCGGCAGCTCCTCGACCACGAAGTCCTCCGGCGCATCCTTGATCACGCCGCCAATGCCGGGTATGTCTGCTGTCAGATAGCTGTGCATATAAACCCCAAAAAAGCTTTCACCACGGAGGACACAGAGGACACGGAGGGACGTCAAAATCATTCAAGAGGAAAGAAAGGCATAACCGTATGGATACATAAAAAGAGCTTTTATCCTATCTATCCTGTTCATCCCTGTGAATTTGGTTTTTCCTCCGTGTTCCTCCGCGTCCTCCGTGGTAAACGTGCTTTTGACTTTATTTCAAATCCCCCCAGCCTGCCGCAACGCCTCGTACAGCACGATGCCTGCCGAGGTGGACAGGTTGAGGCTGCGCACTTTTTCGCTCGGCATGGGGATGGTGATGGCGGTATCGGGATTGGCCACGATGATCTCTGTCGGCAGCCCCTTGGTCTCCTTGCCGAAGACGATGAAGTCGCCCGGCCGGAAGCCGGCCTCCAGATAGCTCCTGGTGGCCTTGGTGCTGAGGTAGAAGAAGCGCCCATGGGGCACTGACGCCTGCAACGCCGCCAGATCGGGCCATTGCCTGAGGGTGACGAATTCCCAGTAGTCGAGCCCGGCACGTTTCAGATGTTTGTCGTCGATGGAAAAACCGAGCTTCCCCACCAGGTGCAGGATGCTTCCGGTGGCGGCGCAGAGGCGGGCGATGTTGCCGGTGTTGGGAGGAATCTCCGGTTCCACGAGGACTATATTGAAGGGATTGTGTGACACCGCTGATCCTCGATTGAATTGAGGATGTCACCATAGACCACCCGTTCATGAAAATCAACCCGCTCACAGCGTATACCGTTCCCCCCCTTGCATTTTTCACCGGTCAAGGCTAGTATGCCTTTCATCAAATCCATTGATACCGGGGATCTGCAATGAAGATTATCGTAACCGACGAAGTTTCCGCGGAGGGCCTGGCCCTGTTGACCCAGGAGCCGCGCATCCAGTTGGACGTGAAGCTGGGGCTGAAGAAAGAGGAGTTGCTGGCTGTCATCGGCGACTACGACGCCATTATCACCCGCAGCGGCACCACCGTGGACAAGGACCTGCTGGACGCGGCGGCGAAGCTCAAGATAGTGGCCCGGGCAGGCGTGGGCATCGACAACGTGGACGTGGACTACGCCAGCTCCAAAGGGGTGATCGTGGTCAACGCCCCCTTCGGCAACACCAACAGCGCCGCCGAACATACCATGGCGCTGCTCCTGGCCTTTTGCCGCAACGTCACCAAGGCCAATGCCAGCCTGAAATCCGGCGAGTGGAAGCGCGCCCCCTTTACCGGTTATGAACTCAAGGGACGGGTGGCCGGCGTGATCGGCCTGGGTAAGGTGGGGGGCCGGGTGGCCACCCGGCTCAAGGCCTTCGAGTGCGAGGTGCTGGCCTGCGACCCGTATATCTCCGTCAAGCGCGCCCACGACCTGGGAGTCAAGCTGGTATCCGCAGACGAGATATAC
>DATBXI010000192.1:0-4239 GCA_036514355.1 Desulfuromonadaceae bacterium | reverse complement strand
TGTCATCGTCACCCGCCGCGAGACACCGGTATCCAACCTGGCCCAGTTCCGGGGACGCCAGGTCGGGGTGGTGGAGGGGGAGGCAACGCAGGAGTTGGAGCGTAGCTACCCCAACCTCCGTTATGTCCGGTACGGATCGATCGCCCAGGCCCTGAAGGACCTGTCGGCGGGGAGGATCGAGGCCGTGGTAGACAGCCTGGGGATGGTGATCTACCACATGGACAGGCTGGGGCTGACCAATCTGCGCATCTCCGGCTGCACCCCCTTCGTCCACGACATCTGTCTCGGGGTGCGCAAGGACCGGCCCCTGCTCGCCTCCGCGCTCGACAAGGCGGTCGCCAGCATCACCGAGCGGGAGAAAGCGACCATCAAGCAGCGCTGGTTGGTGCAGGATCACAGAGGCGATGGGTGGGTGAGCTGGCGGCTCGCCGGCATTTGCGGCGCGGCGATGGCCGCAGCCATTGCGGCTGTTGTCGGGTGGGGCTGGCACCTTAAGAGGGGGATCGCAGAACGGCTGCGGACTGAGCGCGTCCTGGCAGAGTACGCCCGACAGCTTGAGCGCCAGGCCAGCCTGAAGGCGACGGCCGCTTCCATCGGCGCGGAACTGCAGCAGGCTGCGGGGCCCCGGGAGATGGCGCGGCGCCTGCTCGACAGGATGGCCCCTCTGCTGGGCGCCGACTGCGCCCTTTTCTATGCCTCCGAGCGTGACGGGACGCTGCTGCGGCAGGCATGCGGTTACGGCGTCAGGGAAGACGTATCGGACACCGGATCGGTACCAGTCGGCCAAGGTCTGGTGGGCCAGTGCGCGCTGGAGAAGAAACGGATCGTGGTCGCCCCCCCCGCGGCGGGGACCATGCGCATCACGTGGGGGAGCGGTTCGGCCCGGCCGGCCGTGCTGCTGCTGCAACCGGTGCTGCAGGGGGGGAGGCTGCTGGGGGTGATGGAGTTCGGCGCCCTCGGGGCCTTTGCCCCCGATCATGAAGGGATTTTAGACGAGTTACTGCCGATCATCGGCATGAACCTGGAAATTCAGTACAACAACGAGTGTCGGCACAGTTCCGAGCATTGCCGGGGGCTCCTGGCGACGCTCCCCCAATGCTGAGCAGTACTACAGGAAGAGGTGATTACGCCATGGCCATGGCAAACGCAGCTAGAAAAGACGCTTTTTTGAATCAAGAAAACCGGAACGGCCTGCAGGGCGCCCCGCAGGCGACCGTCCTGATCGTCGACGACACCCCGGAAAACATCGCCCTGACCAGTCGGCTCCTGAAGGAGAACTACCGGGTCAAGATCGCCAACAGCGGCGCGAAGGCCCTGCGCATCGCCAAGGCCACCCCCCCCGATCTGATCCTTTTGGACGTCATGATGCCGGAGATGGACGGCTACGAGGTCTGCCGGCGGCTCAAGGCCGATGGCGCCACGCGGGATATCCCGGTGATCTTCCTGACCGCCAGGAACGGCGTCGATTCCGAAATGCTCGGCTTCGACCTGGGGGGGGTGGACTTCATCGGCAGACCGATCAGCCCCCCTGTCCTGATGTCGCGGATCAGGAACCACCTGGAGCTCAAGGCGTCGCGCGATTTCCTCAGTAACCGCAACGCCTACCTCGACCAGGAGGTGCAAAAACGGACCGACGAGCTCGCGGTGGTGCAGGAAATGACCATCCGCATCATGGCTTCCCTGGCGCACGCCCGGGACAACGAGACAGGCAACCACATCCGGCGCACCCAGCTCTACGTCAAGCTGCTTGCCGAGAAGGTGCGGCAGCACCCCCGCTTCCGGTGGGATCTGGAAAAGGAGGGTGCCATCGAGCAGATTTACAAATCTGCACCGCTGCACGATATCGGCAAGATAGGGATCCCGGACCGGATACTGCTCAAGCCCGGGCGTCTGGAACCCGAGGAGATCGAGGTCATGAAGCGGCACGCCGCCATCGGGCGCGAGGCGATCATGGCCGCCGAGCGCTCCCTGCACGCGGAGCTCCCCTTCCTCTCCTGCGCCAAGAGCATCGCCTACTCGCATCACGAGAAATGGGACGGCAGCGGCTATCCCGAAGGACTCTCCGGCGAGGAGATTCCGCTCGCGGCCCGGATCATGGCGGTGGCGGACGTCTACGACGCCCTGATCAGCCGCCGCATCTACAAGCAGGCCGTCCACCATGAGGAGGCGGTGGTCATCATCCAGGATTACAAAGGGGGCCATTTCGACCCCGATCTCACGGACGCCTTCCTGGCCTCGGCAGAGGAGTTCAGGGCCATTGCCGACGGGCTTCAGGACTCGGACGAGGACCTGGTGCGCGCCGCTTTCAAATAGGGGAGACGACATGGCAGATGAAGCATCCAGGCACCCGCAGGATCAGAGGGCGATCCTGATCCGCAAGAGACAGGGGGATGCCGCGGGGGATGCTGCTCGGCGGAGGCACGGGAAGGACCAGGACCTCGGCTGCGGAGGCGGTGCTGACGAAGGATTCCGGCTGGGGAGGGGCATGTTGTGAAATCTATGGGAATACCGCGCCGGCAGCGGAGGGGGGCGCTTACGGAGAAAACGAAGGGAGTCATCGCGATCCTGGGCATGGTCGCTCTGCTCTCTGTCGGTGGCCTTATCGGACTGGACGATCTGACCGACCTGAAGAACATGACCGTGGTCCTGGTCTCCGATTTCGAGTCAGTGCAGGCTTGCGGCGCCATGAGAAACGGTCTCAACCTGCTCCGGAGGTCGGAACTGCGCTACGTGATGGCATCGCAGAAGCTGGGTAGTTTCGGTGCGGCCCAAGAGCTAGAGTCGGACGGCTTTTTCAAACTGGAAAGTGGCATGCGGCAGTACGCCGCCGACGGGCTGATCACCTCCCCCAAGGAACAGGCCATCTATGGCGATTTCAAAGACAGGCTGGAAAAATATCTTGCCTTCCGGAGTGAAACGGTGAGCCTTGCCAAGGCGGGCAAGGGACGGGAGGTGCTCTCCCGGGAGTCTGACTCGGCTGAGCTGTTCGCCCTGACCTACGAAGCAATGGATGCGGATATCACACACAACTACACCAATGCCAGAGCGCGGGTCCGGAAGGCTTATCAGGAGTATTATAAGGGAGTCGTGGCAGTGGCATCTGCCATCGTGGCCGCCTCGGTGTTTGGCGCGTTTTTTATGTCCTCCCTATTCAGGAGGGAAGCGAAGCTGACCGAACTCTCGCTGACCGACCAGATGACGGGACTCTCCAACCGGCGCGGCTTCCTGCACCTGGCACAGCAGCAGATCAAGACCGCCGTCCGCGATAAGAAGGAGCTTGCGCTCTTTTTCGCAGATGTCGACGGCCTGAAGAAGATCAACGACAGCTTCGGCCACGCGGAGGGGGACCGTGCCATAATCGACGCGGCGACCATCCTCGAAAAGACGTTCCGCACCTCCGATATCGTCGCGCGTCTTGGTGGCGACGAGTTCGTGATCCTTGCCCACATATTGGCCGCCGGCGGCAGTGAGGTGATCACGAGCAGGCTGGAGCAGAACATCCGGGAGCACAACCTCTGCGTGGAACGCCCCTACACCCTGTCCATCTGCTTCGGAGTGGTGACGTGCGATCCCGCGCGGCAGGTCCAGCTCGAAGAGCTCCTCGCCGAGGGGGACCGCCTCATGTACGAGCGGAAGAGGGCTGCCAGGCAGTCGTAGCGCCGACCATCGCTCCCGCCGAAGGTTGCCCGGGCGGTGGCGGACGTCTACGACGCCCTGATCAGTCGCCGCATCTACAAGCAGGCCATCCCCCACGAGGAGGCGGTGGCCATCATCCGGGATTACAAAGGGGGTCATTTCGACCCCGATCTCACGGACGCCTTCCTGGCCTCGGTAGAGGAGTTCAGGGTCATTGCCGACGGGCTCCAGGACTCGGACGAGGACTTGGTGCGCGCCGCTTTCAAATAGGGGAGACGACATGGCAGATGACGCATCCAAGCTGGGGACGGTCCTGGTGGTCGACGACATACCAGAGAACATCGATATCCTGAAGGCAGTGCTTGCCGACGCTGTGCAGGTCAAGGTGGCCTGCAATGGCGAAATCGCCTTGACTGTTGCGCAGTCGACCCTTCCCGACCTGATCCTGCTCGACGTCATGATGCCGGGCATGGACGGCTTCGAGGTCTGCAGCCGCCTCAAACGGTGCGAGGCGACCAGGGATATCCCCGTCATCTTCGTGACGGCGCTGGCCGAGGCCGTGGACGAGGAACGGGGCTTCGAGGTGGGGTGCGTCGATTACCT
>DATBXI010000191.1:0-6340 GCA_036514355.1 Desulfuromonadaceae bacterium | reverse complement strand
TTGTACATTCAAGTATACAAGGATTCGCCGCGGTGTAAAACGCGGAGGTCGTTACCGATAAATCTCCCGCTTGGCGATGGTCGGCATCTTCTTGAAACTTTCCAGGGCAAACTGGCAGGCGGCAAAGGCATCGGCGCTGTTGGGGGACGAGACCCCCACCAGGGAGATGATCTCCCCGACCTCCACCACGCCGCTCCTCCGCACGAGCAGCACGCTCTCCATCTGCCAGCGGCCGTTCATGGTGGCGGCGATGGCTTCCAGGTTTTCCTCCACATCGCCGCGGGCGGCATATTCGATCGCAGTGGTGATTTGGCCTTCGAGCCGCTGTTGCTTGACGACTGCATAGTGCACCAGGATGGAGCCGGTGCTGGTCGTGCCCGGTGGCTGGAGCAGTTCGTATGCCCTGGTGGGGTCTATGGGGTCTGGTGTGAATGAAATCATGGCTGGCTCTCCTGGTGATTTTGGCGACTATCCCATTGAAAACCGCAGCTGACAAGAAAAATGGAGGGGATTGCTCCCCTCATCCTTCCACCGCGTCCCCGTACAGATCTCTGACCATGGCCTTGCGCAGCCAGGGAGGCGGTGTTCCCTGGAGCACATCCTGCAGTCTGGTGATGATCTCCTCCAGGGGGATGCTGACCCTGGTCTTCAGTGGCTGGATGTTGCGGCCGATCAGCTTGGCTGCTGCCGGGCCGTTGATCTCCCTGGCGCAGACAATGGCGCACTCCCTGAGCGCCTCGGCGCGGACGGCGATGCGGTCGTCCTCGCTGCCGCCATCCGTCCTGATGGCCACGGTAGTCACGTAGTAGGATTCGCGGGGTCCCACGTCCCATACCGTGTAACTGTCCGCTGTGCGAAAGTTGCCGTCGACGAGCGCACCTGCCGATGTCGTGAACGCTACTTTCATGGTTGCCTCCCGAGTCGCATATCCACCCGTTGCATGATGGTGTGTGCATGACCTGCATATAGGCATGCACACGGACAGCATACCCTCATCGATGAGCACCATGACACGCCGTTGGCATGGTTATATAGTTTAATACATAACACATGCCAATCGGATAATAAGTTATAATACGCTGTAATTTAAGTAAATAATTGGTGGTACGTCAGGATGGTTATGGTGGTGGTTGTATAACGATTGACGGAATTATGTGCAGGTGCCGAATAATCCGGCATGGTGCGGTGAGTGGGCATGAAGAGGGGATGCAAGACCGTGATGCGGTCAGTGAGGCAGGAGCGACCGATAGGTTTGCGCGGCGCATGTATGTGGGCAGCAGCCCGGGTCTGCCCATGTGGCCGGGATGGGCAGGCGTGAAGCCGCTATACGTGTGCCTGGTCCAGCACCCTGCGGACGGTGGTGGCCATGGTGCTGACCACGTAGGGTTTCATGAGGATTTCGCGAATCCCGATCTCCCGGGCCTGTTTCCGGTTGATGAATTCGCTGAACCCGGTGCAGAGGATAATCGGAATATCCCGGCGGATGCCCGCCATCTCCCGTGCGAGCTTCTTGCCGGTCAGGCCCGGCATGGTCATGTCGGTGATCACCAGGTCGTAGGCGCCGGGGGCATCGCGGAATGCCTTCAGGGCCTCCAGGCTGCTGGTGGTTGCAGTGACTCGGTAGCCGAGGGACCGGAGCATCTCCTGTCCCAGTTCGATCAGGGGGCGCTCGTCATCCACGAAAAGGATGTGTTCGCTGCCGAATGTCAATGGTTCGGCTTTTTTGGAGGACTCATGGACGATTTCATCCCGTATCAGGGGCAGGAACACGTGAAAAGAGGTGCCTTGTCCCGGTTCACTGTAGACCGTGATGGCGCCGCCGTGATTCTTGATGATCCCCTGGACCACGGCGAGCCCCATGCCGGTGCCTTCGCCGATCTCTTTGGTGGTGAAATAGGGATCGAATATGCGCTCCATGACTGCGGCGGCCATGCCGTGTCCGGTATCGTTGACCGCGAGCCGCACATAGGGGCCCGGACTCAGGTCGGGGTAACGGGAGACAAGGTCCGCATCGGCTTCGATCCCGGACAGGCTGACACTCAGTATGCCACCGTGGTTGCGCATGGCGTGGGCCGCATTGGTGCCGAGGTTCATCAACACCTGATGGATCTGGGTCGCATCGGCCAGGATCTTGTCCTGGGTGCGGGGAAGCGTATTGTCCTGGCAGATCTCGATGGTTGCGGGGATGGAAGAACGCAACAGTTTGAGCACTTCGTCCACAACCTGGGAGACATGCACCGGTTTGCGCTCCAGCTCGCTCTGGCGGCTGAAGGTCAGGATCTGTCGCACCAGTTCCGCAGCCCGTCCGCTGGATTCCAGCACCCGTTCCAGATCGCGGCATATCGGGTTGTCCGCCGACATCTTGTTCAGGGCCATTTGCGTAAAGCCGAGAATGGCCGTGAGGATATTGTTGAAGTCATGGGCAATGCCGGCGGCAAGTGTGCCGATGGCCTCCATCTTCTGTGCCTGCCGCAGCTCCCGCTCCAGCTTGATCTCGTTGGTTATGTCCCGGTGGATGCTGACGTAATTGATGATGGCGCCGTTTTTGTCACGGATCGGGGAGGCAGTAACCTCGGCCTCGTAGAAGGTACCGTCCTTTCTCCGGTTGGTCAGGCGCCCCGACCAGACCTCTCCGCGTTTGAGCGTTTTCAATATGGTCATGTAAAAGGCCCGGTCATGCTTGTCGGTCTTGAGGAACCGGGTGTGATGGCCGATGACCTCGCTCCGGGAATAGCCGTTCATGTGCTCGAAGGCCGGGTTCACGTAGTAGATGAACCAGTTGGCATCGGTAATGAATATGGATTCGGCGGCCTGCTCGATGGCGGTCGCCAGGCGTGCCCGCTCCTCTTCTGCCTGTTTGCGCTCGATGATCTCGCACTGCAATTCATCGTTGGTCAACCGCAGTTCGGCGGTCCGTTCCTCGACCCGCCGTTCCAGGGTTTCATTGGCTTCCCGGAGCCTGGTGGTTAACTCGCGAATGCGCAGGTGCACCCCCACCCGGGCCAGCACCTCCTCGCGCTGAAACGGCTTGGTGATATAGTCCACGGCCCCTGCTTCAAAGCCCCGGACCTTGTGCTCCGTTTCCGCGAGGGCGGTCATGAAGATCACCGGGATGTCCCTGGTGCCCTCCTGGGCCTTCAGTCTGCGGCAGGCCTCGTATCCGTCGATTCCCGGCATCATGATGTCGAGGAGTATGAGGTCCGGCCGGGCATAGGCGGCCCTGGCCGCTCCGATATCGCCGTCCTCGGCCACGAGGATGGTGAAATGGTACTCCCCCAGATAGCTCGTTACGATGGACAGGTTAACGGGGTCATCATCGATAACGAGGATCGTGGGCTCGCGTTCCGCAGACACGGCACGGAGTTGGGTGTCGGATGTCATATATCTTCTCCCGCGTGGCGTTCCGCCAACGCCAAAATGGCTTTTGTCTTGAATCCGGAGGCAAGATCACGCAGCCTTTCGGCAAAAGGACCGTACCTCCCGTCTGTTTCCTCAAGCCGGGTCGCCCAGGCCTGGATCTTGCGCATATCCCCCAGAAGGCCCAGTTCGTGGAGCTCTTTCAGGCAGGTGCCCGGCGGTATCTCGATCTGTTCCCCGTGCTCTTCCGCTTCCGTTCTGTATGCCCGCTCCACTGCCTGTGTCCGGCCCATGTCCCAGACGATCCGGAGATGCATTCTGATCTTGTCCAGCAGCAGGTCTATGTTGATCGGTTTGACGATAAAGTCGTCGCAGAGGCGTATGAACGATTCCTTGGCTGTACTGTCGGAAGCCGTGGCCGAGGCACCGATGATCTTGGTACCCGCCAGATTCGGGTGTTGCCGCATTTCCCTGACCATTTCCAATCCGTCCATCACCGGCATGACCAGATCCAGCAGCACCAGGTCCGGACGGCTTACCTCCACCTGCAACAGCGCCACACGCCCGTTTTCGGCCGTGGCCACCTCGAATCCCAACGGCACCAGCAGGGACACCAGCATGGAGGTGTTGGGTATGTTGTCGTCCACCACAAGGATCCGCTTGCGTTCCCCCTGGTAGCCGGTTATGGCGTGCTCCGTGCCTTCCAGGACGTTCTGTGCCTCCGCTACCGGCGGCAGCGTCACCTCCAGCCAGAAGGTGCTCCCCGCTCCGGGAGTGCTCTCCACCCCCATGGTGCCCTGCATCAGGCCAACCAAGCGTTTGCTGATGTGGAGCCCCAGGCCGGTGCCCTCCCTGACCTGGCGGTCGGTCACCAGTTGCGTGAATGGCTCAAAAACCGTTTCCAGCTTGTCCGCCGGGATGCCGATTCCCGTGTCCGCCACCTCGCAGCGGAACACCCCCGCCTCGCCCCGGCCGTAACGCACCCGCAGGGTGATGCTGCCCCGGCGCGTGTACTTTACCGCGTTGCTCAGCAGGTTAAGCAGGATCTGTCTGAGTTTGCGTTCGTCCCCCCGCACGAATTCCGGCAAGGGAGTGCCGGTTTCATACGTGAAACGCAGGTCCTTTTCCTCTGCCTGCAGTTTGGTGATGTTGAACACTTGGCGGATAAGGGCTGACAGGTCAAAGGGATGATCTTCCAGCTCCATCCTCTGGGTCTCGATCTTGCCCACATCCAGGATATCGTTGATGAGCATGAGCAGGTGCTCGCCGCTGCTGCGCACGGTTTCCATGTGCTGCCGTTGGGCCTCGGTCAGGTTCTCCTGGCGTTTGAGTATCTGGGAATAGCCCATGATCGCGTTCAGCGGGGTACGCAGCTCGTGGCTCATATTGGCCAGGAATTCGCTCTTTGCCCGGTTGGCCGTTTCGGCGGCCAGCGTCGTTTCCTTCAGTTCCTCGTTCACCTTGGCGAACTCGTCGATCAGTTCGTTGACGCCGGTGACCAGTTCGCGCCAGCCTCCCTCGAACGCCCCGGCATTGCCGCGCGACTCCAGCCTGCCGTCCCGAACCGCCAGGATGAGCCCGTTGGTCTCCTGCAATACCTGCCGGATCGCATTTTTCATGGAACGGAAGGCTTCTGCCAGGGCCCCGATTTCATCGTTCTGAACAACGCCGGTTTCCCGGTTCAGGTCCCCATGGGCAATGGCATGGGCCACGTCAACGATACGCTCCAGCGGCCGGGTGGCCAGGCTGATCAGAAAGTACACCAGGATGCTGCTGACCGTGGCAAACATGAATGCCAGCATCAGGCCCTGTTCCACGATCCTCCGCTCGTTTTCCCGCATGGCGGACTTGGAGAACCCCAGCCTGATCCATCCAATCCGTTCCCTGACCGTCCTGACGGCAGCGGCCTCCTGGAAGATGTCGAAATCCTCCTGGGTCCGCACGGTGTACACCGGGGCATAGAAGACAAAGGAGTCGTCATCCTCGGACATGGATATGGGCACGTCGGGGGGGAGGCCGGGCAACTGGCGTACGATGCGTGCTCCGTCGTGGATGAGCATCGTCATCCTGGCGTCGTAGAAGGTCACCGAAGCCACCTCAGAGGTGGCCCTCAGGAACGCGGCCGTGCTCTTCAGGAGTTCGGGGTTGCCCGACAGGATCGGCAGCTCGCCGGTCTTTGTTGCCAGGGTGGTGATGGTCTCGGCCCGCTTGATGATCTCGTGGCGTATGATCTGTTTCTCGGTCCTGATGGATGCGTACGTGAATATCAGGGACATGAGCACCAGGAGCGGTATCATGAAAAGGAGCGCCTTCATCTTGACGGTCGTTTTCATGGGTAGGTCCTCTTGGCCACACGCAGCATCTCATCCGACAACCGGATGCCCATCTTGCGGGCGGTGTCCGTATTAACGTACAGATCGAACCTGCGGGGCGGGGTAGGGGGCGCCTGGCCGAAACTCCCTCCTTTGATCGCCCTGGCCGCATACTCGCCGATCTGCCTGCCCACCTGCACCGTGTCCACCACCAGGGCCAGCAGTGCTCCCTCCTTGACCTGGCGCTCAGAAATACCGAACACGGGTATGCCCCGCCTGAACGAGAGCAGATAGACCTCTTCCATGGCCGTGGTGGTCAGCAGGGTGGCGTCCGGGAGCAGCAGGATCGCGTTGGCCGACTCGATCTGGCGCAGCGTGTTGACCAGTTCAAAGGGGTTCCTGACGTTGTAGGCAACGGCCTGCTGGGTCGCATCGGCCGCCAGGATGTTCAGTTGTTCCCGGCTGCCGATCACGGCGATCTTCCTGATGGACTGGAGATGGGTATTGATCAGGTCAACGTATTCCCTGGCCGGGGTGGCCATGTAGAAACCGGCCGTATTCGGCCGGTTGGCGGCGGGCGGGGTGACCACCATGTCGTAGATCACCGGGATGGACGGGGGAAGGCGCAGCGCTTCGGCCAGAGCCTCCCGGCCGAGGGCGATGACCACCTT
>DATBXI010000190.1:0-4843 GCA_036514355.1 Desulfuromonadaceae bacterium | reverse complement strand
CGCCACCGGCGCCCTGGCTGTGGGCATGCTGGTTGCCGGCACCGTCTCCGAGACGCTCGGCCGCAAGCGGACCATGGCGCTCTCCCTCTTCCTCACCTCGCTCCTGGCCATCCTGACCCTCTTCAGCCATGGCTTCGGGTCGCTGCTGGTCCTGCGGCTGGCGCAGGGGACCGTGCTGGCCGGGGTGCCCTCGGTGGCCATGGCCTACCTGGGTGAAGAGATGGATGCCCGCTCCATCGGTGCCGCCATGGGGCTGTACATCGGAGGCAACGCCGTGGGGGGCATGACCGGGAGGATCGGCTCGGCACTGCTCTGCGACTACGTCCCCTGGCACACCGCCATGGGAATCATCGGTGTGCTCAGCCTGCTGTTGAGCTGGGTCTTCCTGAAAAGCCTCCCCCCCTCCACCAACTTCCGACAGCGCCCCTTCCAGGTGCGTTACCTGTTCACCTCCCTGGGCCAGCACCTGCGAGAACCCGGCCTGCTCTGCCTGTACGGCCTGGCCTTCCTCAGCATGGGGGGGTTCGTCACCCTCTACAACTACATCGGCTTTCGCCTGCTAGGGCCACCCTATGGCCTCAGCCAGTCACGGGTGAGCCTGATCTTCCTGGTCTACCTGCTGGGGTCGCTCAGTTCCGGCACTGCCGGCAGGCTGATCCACCGCTTCGGCCGGGGTTTCATGATCCGATTGTCCCTCTCGGTCATGCTGGCGGGCACGCTGCTGACCCTGGCATCACCGGTCCCCCTGATCGTGGCCGGGGTGGGGATCTTCACCTGCGGGTTCTTCAGCGCCCACGCCATCGCCTCCAGCTGGGTAGGGCGCAGGGCGCACAGCGCCAAGGCCCAGGCCTCGTCGCTCTACCTCTTCTTCTATTACCTGGGGTCGAGCATTTCCGGGACCATCGGTGGTTTTTTCTGGACGCGCGCCGCATGGCCGGGGGTGGCGGCCATGATCGCCCTGCTGGTCGTGCTGGCCTTCATGGTCGCCGCACTGCTCCTCCGCCTGCCGGCAACGGAGTGACGGCATAGGCTGACATGCCACAGGGGCCGCATACGAAAAGGGCCCGTTTGCACGGGCCCCATTCCACGTTCGTACCTATTCACTTCCACGTTCTCAATCTCCGAGTACGCCGGCATCCGGGAACTGAACCGGATCGCAGACATTTGCCGGGTCGTGGGCCTTGGCCCCGCATCTGGCACAGGTCACCAGCGCATCGGCCGACAAGGTGCGAATCGCCGCGGCATCGGTGATGGCGCATATCTTTTCGCTTCCGCTTGACATATCCCGTACCCCCTTTCGGGTAAGCATTCCGCATCTCTTTCGTGCAGCTTGATATCATCATACCCCAACCAGTGAGAAATAGACACCTGCCACACGGCCCACTCAGGGCGGCCGCAGGGAACAACCGGCTTGGCAACACGGCGTGCTATACTGTACACACAAGGAGGCGGCCATGACCCCGGTATTTCATCCGACCCTTATCAACTCCCCCTTTGAAGACCCCGGTGTCTACGTGGACTTTCTCTTCAGCCGGCGCGCCATGCTCTTCGACCTGGGCACCATCACCGGCCTCGCCCCGCGCAAGATCCTGCGGGTCGGCCATATCTTCATCTCCCACGCCCACATCGACCATTTCATCGGTTTTGACCACCTGGTACGCCTCTTCCTCGGCCGGGAAAAGCGGGTCCACCTCTTCGGCCCCGACGGGTTCGTGGACCAGGTCAGGCATCGCCTGGCCTCCTACACCTGGAACCTGGTGTACAGCTACGAAAGCGACTTCACCATCATCGCCAGGGAGGTCCATGCCGACGGCAGCGGCATGTCGAGCGAGTTCCATTGCCTGCACGGCTTCACGCCCGAGAACACCACGGCGCGGCGCTTCGCGGACGGCCTGGTCCACGACGAGGAGGGACTGAGCGTGCGCGTGGCCGTGCTGGACCATAAGATACCCAGCCTGGCCTTTGCCCTGGAGGAGAAGGTGCACGTCAATGTCATGAAAAATCGACTGGATGCAATGGGGCTGGCGGTCGGTCCCTGGCTGAAGGATTTGAAAGCGGCCGTCGTCAGGGGGGAGGCGGACGACGCACCGATCAGGGCCGTAGGGAGGGAGGGGGCCACGGTACATATCCCGCTGAAGGAGTTGCGGGAACGGGTGGTCCGGGTCGAGGCCGGCCAGAAGGTCTGTTATGTAACCGACGCCGCCTATACCCCCGACAATGCCGAGCGTATCGTCGCCCTTGCCCGGGGCGCCGACTATCTCTTCATCGAAGCAACCTTTCCGGAAGCAGAGGCCGACCGCGCCGCCGAACGCTGTCACCTCACCGCCCGCCAGGCAGGGGAATTGGCCCGTCGCGCAGGGGTGGCCAGGGTGGTGCCATTCCACTTCTCCCCCCGCTACACGGAGCACGAACAGGCTCTCAGGGCAGAAGTGGAGCGGGCTTGGCAAGGGGCATGACCGGAACGGTCAGAAATGTTCGCCGCTTTCTCTCTCGGCCGCCGCGTTTCGCACCCTGCTCCTCGTCCTCGCCGGACTCCGTTCCCAGGCGCTGGCCTGCCAGTTGTCCTGGCGGCCTGCCGCCGGGATCCACGGGGGAATGGTGACATGCAGGTAGCGGGAGAGGGAGGAGACGTACGGTTCGTACAGGTGTCTCAGCCTGCGCAGCTGCTCTTCGGCCTCTTCCCCCCCGCGCAGCTTGAGTCCGACCTCCTCCAGCATGGTGCGCAACTCGGCCAGGACGGCCGGCGGAAGCCTGTTGTGATGGGGTTCACGGGGCGCGGTCAGGAACACCAGGGAGAGATCGGCCACGGCATGGCGGGCCATGGCAAAGGTCAGCTCAGCCTGGCGCTCGCACGCTCCCTCCACGCCGACCATGACCAGGGCGCAGGTATCGAGGATCGCCGTGAGCGCCCCCAGCCAGGATTGGTTGTCGTGCTGGGAGCGGAAGTAGGCCAGGACCGGGTAGGAGAGGTGGCTTTCCAGGAGTTCCGCCGACCAGCGCTCCCAGTCGCGCAGCAGCTGCTGCAGGGCGGCGAGGCCGTGCTCGCTGCCGTGGCGGCGCAGCATCTCGGCGGCAGTGGGGGGAGAGCCGGATCGGGCATCGAGCAGGGAGATACTCACCTCGCGCCGGGCAAAGGATTGGTTGAGCGCCGGCAGGTATCCGATGACCAATGCCAGAAAGGCCAGGCCCATGCCCGCTTCGAGCACTGTCAGGCAACGGGCGGTGGGGGTCTGGGGGACAACGTCTCCCAGGCCGAGGGTAAACAGGGTGGTGCCGCTCAGATACAATCCGTTGAAAAAGCCGGTCGCGACGCCAGGCGTCTTGACACCCGCGCTGCACGACCAGTACAGCAGTCCGTACCCGACCATCAGCCCCACGGCCCACAGGCAAAACAGGAGCAGCAACGACAGCGGCCCGAAAACGCTGAGCAGCGTTTCCAGGCGACGGCCGGAGGCGACGGCACGCCCCAGCGCCAGCCAGGGGTGCCAGGTATAGCGGTAGAAGAGCCGCGTCAGACTGATGCGGCGCGTTACCCGGCGCGGCAACACCATGGTCTCGAACGCCTCCCAGAGGACCACCGCGATCAGGGCGATCCCGATTACCGCCGCCACTATGGCCATATGCGTTCCACCTCATCGTTGGCGTGCACAGCGTTCCCCTGACAAAGGGTAACACAATTCCGGGGTTATGCCGGCGGCGAGGTGAGAAAGAGGATGCGGGGGGAAATGGGGGATGTCGCCCGTCAGTGACCGGGCAGCAGGATGATCCCCTCCGTCGCGGCAAATTTCAGGAAGGCACGGGCCTCGCCGGCCGATACGCCCAGCCGGGCAGCGATCCCGGCAACAGGGGTGCGGCCGTCCAACCCTTCCAGCAAACGGAAATAGGGCTCGGCCAGGGATTCGGTGCAGACACCGTCGCTTGAGGGATAGATGGCGGCCCGGGAACCGGTGGGGTTCAGGTGGTTGGCAAGGCTTCGCAGCGCAGGTGCCCCGGCATCCAGAATATCCAGGATCTCGTAATGAAAGGCCGCCAGCCGGGTCGATGGCGCCAGACGGCAGGGGAGATCCAGCAACCGCGCCCCCCGCAGTTCTCCGGCGGTCGGGGGGGACGGGGGCGGGGCCTGCAGGGCGGCGGCGTAGTGGTAGTGGTAATCCACCAGGTCGAGCACCAGCGCCAGCAGGCGCCGCACCGTTTTGCCGCTCAAGAGCGTGGTCAGGAATGCCCGCTGCATCTGCCAGATCTGGTCATCCCCCAGGTCCTCCTCCCTGAGTCCCGCGCCATGCTCCGCCTCCAGCCACGCGCCGAACCGTTCCAGGACATCGGAGGGCCGCAGCCCCAGGGCCGCGACAACCCCATTGAACCAGGCCACGGCCTTGCCGCGGGTGTAAAAGATGTCGCAGGCGCGTGCCAGCCGCCGGGCCAGCGCCATCTCCTCCGGCCCGAGGCTTGGCGTGGAGATGATGGTGTAGGGCGGCGCCGGCAGGTGCCGCAGACCGAGGGCGGCGCTGCGGGTAGCCAGGGGGGTGCCGGGCAGCACCGCCAGGGGGAAGATGTCCAGGTGATTGGGGTAGAGCCCCAGGGCAAAGTCGAGGCTGTCGCGGAACCCGTGCAGGGTGTCGCCGGGCAATCCGTACATCAGGTCAAAGCCGAATACCGCGCCGCTCTCGTTCAACAGCGCGACCCGGTCGGCAAAGGCGCCACGGTCGAAGGCCCGGCCGACCCCTTTCAGCACCACCGGATCGGCGCTTTGCAGGCCGATCTGCAGCGAACAGGTGATTCGGGCGAACAGGCGCGCCATCTCCGCGTCGATGAATTCGCTGCGCACCTCGAAATGGAAATGGAT
>DATBXI010000189.1:0-8237 GCA_036514355.1 Desulfuromonadaceae bacterium | reverse complement strand
GAGCCGGCATTGCGTTTGGCCTGAAGCACGCGATTGAACTGGCTCTTCTTGAAATCGTAGCCGCCGACCATGGCTTTGACGCCGCCGGTACGGGGATCGATGGCCACCAGCGCCGCCTGGACCTCCGGCGTCTGGTCAAGGGCGAACTGGGCCCCCTCTTTGTTGATCTCCGGGCTGACCACCGACACCTCGATCACCGAACCGAGGGTCAGCGACGACTTGCTCCCCCCTGCCGGCTTGCCGTAGCCGTTGACCATGGCCAGCCGTCCGGCCCAGGCCATGTTCTTGCGGCCGAGAATCCCCTTGCGGTCCCCGACCCTGACGATGGCCTCCCCCTTGCCGGGGTTGAAGCCCACCACCACCCCCTGGTAGGTCTCGCCGGTCTTGAGCACCGCGGAATCGATCCCTTCCTCGACCTTGGCGCAGAAGGCATCCACGTCCGACTCCTTCAGGTACTTGGTCGGGCCGCGGAATCCCTGGCGCTTGTCCACCGCCTTGAGGCCGTTCCTGACGCTCTCGTAGGCGGCCCGCTGCATCTCGGCATTCATGGTGGTGTAGATCTTCAGCCCCCCTTTGTAGAGCTGGTCCTCCCCGTACTTCTGCTCAAGCTGGATGCGCAGCTGCTCAAGGAAATAGGCGGACTGCTCGTTGTTGACCTTTTTCATGGGGTGGATGGAGAGCGGGGTCTTCTTGGCATAGTCGGCCTCGGCCGAGGTGATGTACCCCTCCTTGACCATCCGCTCCAGCACGTAGGCCTGGCGTTCGCGGGCCTTGTCCAGGTGCTTCACGGGGGAATAGGCGTTGGGCGCCTTGGGCAGGCCGGCCATCATGGCGATCTCGGCCAGATTGAGTTGGTCCACGTTCTTCCCGAAATAGGTCTCGGCAGCGGCCTGGACGCCATAGGCGCCGCCCCCCAGGTAGATCTGGTTGAGGTAGAGGTAGAGGATCTCGTCCTTGGAGAGCTTCTCCTCCATGCGCGTGGCCAGGATCGCCTCCTTGATCTTGCGGGAGAACTTCTTCTCGGGGGTCAGCAGCATGGATTTGGTCACCTGCTGGGTAATGGTGGAGGCCCCCTCCTTCTTGCGCATGGAGAGCAGGTTCTTGACCGCGGCGCGGACGATGCCGAAATAGTCGATCCCCTTGTGGGAGTAGAAATTGGCATCCTCGGCCGCCACAAAGGCCTGGATCAGCTTGCGCGGCATCTTGTCCACCGGCACCACGATGCGGCGCTCCAGGTAGAACTCACCCACCAGGCTGCCGTCGTCACCGTAGACCTGCGACACGATGGGCGGCTTGTAATCCGCCAGCCGGTCGACCCGGGGCAGTCGCGCCAGGAGGTAAAAGACGTACCCTGCAACCCCCAGGCCCGTCACAATCCCCACCGTTACAATAAACAGCACCAGCGAGGTGAAAAACCTTTTCCCGCCGCCCGATGACGGCGCCCTTCTGTCCATACGATCTACCTCCGCCTTGCGGCGATTTTCCGTTGATTTTCAAGAAGACAGCCAATTTTGCAATCTGCTTAAATTACCCCACTTCCCCGGACGAATTCAAGCGGAATCACTCGGCCACGGGGAGCTTGCCAAGCTGCCGTGAACAGCTATACTTAGCGAAATGAGTACCCAGCCCCCGTGAGCACCGCAGGAGAATGGCATGAAATTCCGGGCACGCCGCAGCGTCAATACCACCTTCAACATCATCACGTCCCTGCTGCTGCTGGCTCTGTTCCTGGCGCTGGCCTACAACAGCTACCGCCGCGAACAGGTACTTCTCCTCAAGGCGACTGTGGACGACGCCCGATCCATCGCCCGCCAGATCATCATCACCCGTGACTACCTCTCCCAGGTCGAGACCGGCGAGGCGGAACACAACTACAACCTCGTCCCCCAGGTGGCCTCCACCCAGATCGCCAAGCTGATGACCGCCGGGTCGCGCTACTATGTCCGCCAGGTTTCTCTGCGTTACCGCAACCCCGGCAACCGTCCCGACGCTTTCGAGACCGCGCGCCTGACCGCCTTTCGGGATGTCAAGGCCGAGGAGACATGGCAGGTGGCCAGCGAACAGGGGCAGGAGGCGCTGCGCTACCTGCTGCCCATGACGGCGGACCAGTCCTGCCTGGTCTGCCACGGCAGCTACGACACGGCGCCGCGCTTTATCCAGGAACGCTTTCCCCGGGGGCACTATTCCTATGACTACAAGGTGGGGGATGTGATCGGCGCGGTCTCCGTATCGGTGCCCATGGGTGCGCTGTACAGTGAGATCGGCACCAATCTGAAACGGGACCTGCTCTATGACGGGGGGGTGCTGCTCGCCTTTCTCCTGATCACCGGCTGGCTGATCCGCAGGACGATCCTGACGCCGGTCAAGGCCGTGTCCGCACGTATTTCGGAGGTTGCCAGGACCGGGAACTTTTCGGCACGGCTGGAAAAGACGACCCGTGACGAGATTGGCGACCTGATCGGTTCCTTCAACGATCTCATGGCGGAACTGGAGCGCAAGACCCAGCAGCGGATCGAGTCGGAGGACCGCTACCGCAACTTCATCGAGATCGCCCAGTCCCCCATTATCACCTTCATGGCCGACGGCAAGATCGTCATATCCAACCAGAAGGCGGAACAGTTGTTCGGCCTCTCAAAGCAGGAGCTGCTGGGGCAGAGCGTCTTCGAGTTCATGGAGCACGAGGAGGCGTTGCGGGCGGCGGTACAGGACTACTTCACCTCCGGCAGCAGCGACCTGATCGGCACCACCACCCGCCAGACGGTGAGGGATGTGTGCGGCAAAACCTTCGAGGTGGAGATGGTCATCTCCGTGTCCCAGTCGGACCAGACCCAGATGTTCAGCGCCATCCTGCGCACGGTGAAGTGACCTGGGAATGAAGAAGCGGGGCTACCGTTACCGCTGGCAGCGGGGGCAGAAGACCGTGCTCCGGTTCCCCAGCCGGGTTTCCTCCAGCGGCCCGTTGCAGCGGGTGCAGTTCCCCTTCCCCCGGCCGTACACGGCGAACGCCAGGGGATGGTAGGCCACGGTTTCCTCCGCCACCCGGTAGGTGCTCCCCTGGTCGATGGACTCGCCCAGCACTTCCCGGATGGTACGGGCCAGCCGCTCGCATTCCGGCAAGGTGAGGGAGGAGGCGGGGCGGTCGGGACGTATCCCGGCGCGGAACAGGGCCTCGTTGGCGTAGATGTTGCCCACCCCGGCTATGATTGCCGCGTTCATGATCAGCAGCTTCACCGCGACCCGGCGCGACCGGCTCACGTTGAAGAGATAGCCGCCGTCAAAGGCGGGGGTCAGCGGCTCCGGACCGATCCCCGCCAGGAGGGGATGCGTCAGGGGGTCGTCCGTGGTCCAGACGACGGTGCCGAACTTGCGCGGGTCATGGAAGCGGAGCGTCGAGCCATCGGTGAGCCAGACATCCAGATGGTCGTGCTTTCCGGGTGGCCCCGGATCGGGAAGGTGCCGGAGAAACCCGGTCATCCCCAGGTGGACGATGAGCCACCCGGCGCCGCAGTCGAACAGCAGGTACTTGCCCCGCCGCCCCACGGAACGGATGGTCCGCCCAATCAGGACCGTTGCCAGTTCCGGGGGAATGGGGAGACGGAGCTTGGGTGCCCTCACCTCCACCCGTTCGATCCCCTTGCCCACCACGTCCCGCTCCAGCCTGCGTCGGGTCAGTTCCACCTCGGGAAGTTCCGGCACTCATTACCTCCGGCGGCATATCAGCCGCAGCATTTCATGATCCAGCGACTTTGTGTTCTTGATGCATGGCCCGCACGGTCAGGATTGTCGTATATGCAGAGAGAGGTTCCTCCCCAAAAACATCCCCGACGAATCTTTCTCCCGGCGTCAGGAGCAACAACTCCCGCCGGGCGCGCGCAATCCCCGCTCCCGCAGCCATTCGTTGATCATCCCGCTGGCGCAACCGACCCCGGCATCCACCGAGATGGCCTTGACTGGGCAGTTGAGGGCGCAGGCGCCGCACTCCATGCAGGCGTCCCGGTCGACGATGTGCACCCGCTTTTCCGCCAGAGCGAACACCTGGTGCGGACAGACCTCCAGGCACCGACCGCAACCGATGCAGGCGGATTCGTCAAGTTCCAGCGTCGTTGCATCGTGCAGATATCTGAACCCCTTCATGGCTTCCTCCTTTACTTCTGCCTTGTCACATTTCATAACTCCCCCTCCCCCCTCTTATCTTAAGAGGGGGAAAGCGGGTTCCTCCGCCTTTGTAAAGGGGAGGTCAGGAGGGGTTACGGTCATAACTGTCTGTTAGAAAAACCGGCTCAGCACCATGAACAGGCCGCTCACGGCAAGAGCCCCCCCCATGGCCGGCAGGGCGCGCCGCATCTCCCGCTTCACCCCGGTGCGGGAGGTGTAGGGGGAACAGCCGGTGAAGTTGAGGCTGTAGAAGGCGCTCACCGCCGGGAGTGCCAGGAACGCGGCCACGGTCCCCGCCACTCCCCAGCCCCCTCCGCCGGCCAGCAGGTACCAGGCCGTGCTCCACGCCAGCCCCACCACGGCCCCCTTGACGGAAAAACTCCGCCCCGGCAGCCAGGGAAGCAGGAGCGGCCCGAGCACCACGCCGCTCACCAGCGCCCCCAGGTAGGCGACGGCCACCGTGGTCCCCGTGCCGGGACCGGCCATGAAGAAGCCCAGGACATACAGACACGGGATGATGACGGCCGCCGACGGCAGGGCCTGGACAAGCTCCACCGGGATCAGCACCAGCCGTTCATGGAAGGCAAAGGTCAGCTCCCGCATGGCGGGCGTGGTTGTCATGCCGTTGTCCAGAAACTCCGGCAAGTCCGCGGCCCTGATGGTGGCATACTGGACGGTGAACCCGCTCCGCCTGGCCACCTCATGGGCCGACACGCCGGGCGCCCCCAGGATCGGCAGCAGCAGCCGGCGATGAGTGACAACCTCGGCCAGCCTGCTGGAAGCCACCCTGCGCACCAGCTCTCCCGTACCGAAGGTCCCCTTGCCCGCCGCGCACCAGACGTTGATGCCGTAGGTCTCCAGCACCAGCAGCCAGCAGTTGCGCCCCGCAAGCGTGCGACGGACGATGTCGTAACTCATCTTGTAGTTGGCGGTCACCACCACCGGCGAGTCCGCAGACGGATTGCCAACGGCGTAGAGGCCGGGGGGCACCATGAAGTCCATGCGGCCGATTCCCCAGCGGGCCTTGCAGGCGCCCAGATGGTCGCGGAACGTGAGTTCCGTGCCGATACGCGGCACTCTGCCCGCCGGCGTCGCCAGCCACTCGCGGAAACCGGGCACCTTGTCGCTGATCACTCCGCCGCCGGCGGAGGTTGGAGGCCCTCAGCAGGGGGGCTTGTCCGGGCCGTCGCCCGAGGCACTGTCACAGCCGGAAGGGACCGACTTCTGCTCTCTCTCCCTGACCTTTCTGACTTCCTTGATCTTCATGGCATCTCCCCAGGGCAAATTACTTGCAACATGCAACATATTTATCGGTTTGGGGCAGAGAACTCCCATTCTTAGCCAGCGCCTCGTTCAGCAGCCCGAGCGACCTGATCACCGTCTCCCGCTCAAATGGGGTCATGGAGGAGAACATCCGCTCTACCCTATCGGACAGATAGTGGTCGATTCGAGCCAGGACAGTTTCTCCTTCCGGGGCAAGATCCAGCAGGCTTACCCGCCGGTCATCCGGCGAAACCCGCTTGACTATCAACCCCTTTCCTTCGAGGCTCTTGGCCTGCCGGCTGAAGGTCGTGACATCCATCCCCAACTCCTCGGCCACTTGCTGAATGGACGGACTGCCGAGACGACGGACCTCGAACAGGATATGACTTTGCACCATCGAAACCTGTTCCCCGCAGCACTCATCGCAACAAGCCGCATTCAGCAACCCGAAGCGCCGCACAAAAACCTGCAATTCTTCCCTGACCGTCGTCATGCCATCCTCCTACGAAACAAGGCTATCATTTTTATTTGCAATTTACAAATAAATCGTGTGTACTAGCTTCGAAGTCAGACACCCTATTCCACAAGGACACAACCAATGACCGAGCACATAGGCCGCAAACTCTCCTTCCTCGACCGCTGGCTGACCCTCTGGATCTTTGCGGCCATGGCGCTTGGGGTCGGCCTGGGCTGGTTCATCCCCGGCATGGAGGGGTTCGTCAACCGCTTCCAGGTGGGCACCACCAATATCCCCATCGCCGCCGGACTGATCCTGATGATGTACCCACCGTTTGCCAAGGTGAAATACGAGGAGATGCCCGAGGTTTTCCGCAACAAAAAGGTGCTGGGATTATCCCTTGTCCAGAACTGGCTGATCGGCCCGGTGCTGATGTTCGTGCTGGCCATCGCCCTGCTGCCCGACAAGCCGGAGTACATGGTGGGACTGATCATGATCGGCCTGGCCCGGTGCATCGCCATGGTGATCGTCTGGAATGAGCTGGCCAAAGGCAACACCGAGTACGCCGCAGGGCTGGTGGCCTTCAACAGCGTCTTTCAGGTCCTTTTTTACAGCGTGTACGCCTGGTTCTTCATCACCATACTCCCGCCGTTGATCGGCTTGAAAGGTGTGGCGGTGGACGTCAGCATCAGGCAGATCGCGCAAAGCGTCTTCATTTACCTCGGCATTCCCTGCATCGCCGGGGCGCTGACCCGGATGATCGGCGTAAAGCTGGTGGGCAAGGAACGCTACCATAAGAACTTCGTTCCCCGGATCGGCCCGATCACCTTGATAGCCCTGCTCTTCACCATCGTGGTCATGTTCAGCCTGAAAGGGCAGTTGATCGTGCAGTTGCCGTTCGACGTACTGCGCATCGCCGTCCCGATGCTGATCTACTTCGTGGTCATGTTCCTGGTGTCGTTCTGGATGGGCAAACGGCTGGGGGCGGATTACGGCAAGACCACCACCCTGGCCTTCACCGCAGCCAGCAACAACTTCGAACTGGCCATCGCCGTGGCCGTGGCGGTGTTCGGACTGGGTTCGGGCGCGGCATTCGCCGCCGTGATCGGCCCGTTGGTGGAGGTGCCGGTGATGATCGGCCTGGTCAATGTGGCCTTCTGGTTTCAAAAGCGGCTGTTCGGCGCAACATCTTGAGCTTGTCCGAAAAGGAGAACACCATGGAAAGAAAGATCAAGGTACTCTTCGTCTGCATCCACAACAGCGCCCGCAGCCAGATGGCCGAGGCGTTTCTCACGCACCTGGCCGGAGACCGGTTCGATGCATCCAGCGCCGGACTGGAACCGGGCACGCTCAACCCCCTGGCGGTGGAGGCCATGGCCGAGGCCGGGATCGACATCTCCGCCAACCGGACCAAGGGCGTCTTCGATTTCTTCAAGAGCGGCGCCATGTTCAACTACGTCATCACGGTCTGTGACGGCGCCAGCGCCGAGAAGTGCCCCATCTTCCCGGGCATTACCCAGCGGATTCACTGGGGCTTCGCAGACCCGGCGGCGCTGGCGGGAAGCCACGAAGAGAAATTGGCGGCAACCCGCAGGATCAGGGACGAAATACGGGTCGCAGTGATTGGCTTCATCAATGAACACGCCTGACATGGAGCACGCCCGGCGCCGTGCTGCAAGGGCGAAAGGGCTGGAATGCGGTTGCGGGGAAGTGACGCACTCTAATAGATGATGATGTAGCCGTGCTGCTCGGCGATCCGGCGGACCTCGTCCTTGTCCTTGATACGGTAGGTCTTCCCTTCCAGCGTGAAGATGAAGCCCCCCTCGCCGTCCGGTTCTGCCCCCTCCAGCAGGGCCTCGAATGTGGCCGTCTTTACCATTTTCCAACTCCTTTTCAATAAGCCTGAGCAGGCAAAGCCGGAGCCCAAATAAAAAAACAAAACATCAAAGGCTATGGAACGCGGATCAAATCTGATTTAAGCGGATTTTCACAGATAAAAATGTTTGAGATCCGCGTAAATCCGCTCAATCTGCGTCATTCGCGTTCTATTGCAGTTTCCTGATTAGCGCCCATCTTCCGCTGAATCCTTCTCCCTGAGGGAGAAGGTGGCCGAAGGCCGGATGAGGGGGGATCTGCGCAATAAAATCCGGCTTTTCCCCCTCGCCCTAGCCCTCTCCCTCAGGGAGAGGGGACAGTTTGAAATCGCAGCGGAAGATCAACGCTAATCAGATAAAGGTTTTATTGTGAAAGGATACCGGAAATGGTAAAGACGGCCACATTCGAGGCCCTGCTGGAGGGGGCGGAACCGGACGGCGAGGGGGGCTTCATCTTCGCGCTGGAAGGGAAGACCTACCGTATCAAG
>DATBXI010000188.1:0-2568 GCA_036514355.1 Desulfuromonadaceae bacterium | reverse complement strand
ATCGTGCCAGCGTACCCCGTGACGGAGATGGAAGGTGATGGTGAGGCCGTCTTGTGCGATGTCAAAGGATTCGGCCAGGTCGCCGACGATGTTCAGGTCTTTGTCGTACTTGACCAGGCCGTTGTAGATCTGGCCGGCCACGGCGTGGGAAGCGGCATCGGATGCCAGGATCGGGATCAGGGTGGATGCCTCGCCGATGGTCCCCTCGACAATGGCGTCGCCGTAGGCGGGTTTCTCGTCCTTAGGGACGGCCTGTTTCGGCTGTGGTGCAGGCTGGGAACAGGCAACGACCAGGACGACAAAGATCGGCATGAACCAGCGGGCCGGCCTCATCGCTCACCATGCTCCCCTTTGATCCGGCGGATCTTGTCCACCAGTTCCTTGCGGCTCTTATCGTGCTCCAGGGCTTTGGTGTACGCCTTCAGGGCCCGTTTATAGTCGCGGCGGGCCAGATAGGCATCCCCCAGGTGTTCCGCTATGGTCGAATCGTCGTCAACCAGGCTCACGGCCTCTTCCAGGTACTTGACCGCCTCGTCGTAGTTCTTCTGCTTGTAGTAGACCCACCCGAGGCTGTCCAGGATAAATCCGTCATTGGGTCGCAGGCTAACCGCCTGTTTGATGTACTCCAGGGCCTCGTCCAGATGGATGCCCATCTCGGCGTAGGTGTACCCGAGAAAGTTGAGCGCCTGCACATCCTTCGGGCTCAGGCTGATCACCCGCTTCATGGCCTCGATGGACTCCTGTTTCCTGCCCAGTTTATCGAGCAGCACCCCCAGGCGAAAATGCAGCCGCGGCTCCTTGTCGAAGTTCGTTTTCTGGTTCAGGAGCAATGCCAGGGCCTCTTCCGTCTTGCCCGCCGCCTCATACAGCGCGGAGAGATTCAGGTAGAGTTCTATCTGACCCGGCATGGCGGCAATGGCATCTTTCAGCAATTCAATGGCCTGATCCGTTTTCCCTTTTTCCTTGAGAATAAAGGCGATGTTGCCGACGGCATCCACATAGGCGCTGGAACCGCGGGGTATCTTGGCGAATTCGGCGTAGGCCCGGTCCAGGTCCCCCTTTTCCTCAAGGGCCATCCCCAGGTAGAGCCTGATCTGGTGGGCTGTGGAGTCTTTTTCCAGCAGCTCGTTGAAAATCTTGATGGCTTCGTCGTACTGCTCCATTTCCAGATAGACCAGTCCCATCTTGCGCAGGACGTCCTGCCCACCCAGGCCCGACTCGACGGCAAAGCTCAGGTATTCCAAGGCCTCGTCGAACCTGCGCTGCTGAATGAGGAGCTGGATCAGGCGCTGCAGGACATCCGTCCGATTCTCGTCTTCGTCCACTATGCCCCGATACACCTCGATAGCCTCGGAATAATCCCCCAACGCTTCGTAGGTGGCAGCCATGTCAAGGGCGGCCTGGGTGAAATCCGGGCGGAGTTCCAGGGTCTTCTTGAAATACGTCACCGCCTCGCGGTAGAGCTTCATCTGGCTGTAGGTCCGGCCCAGGTAGAAATACCCCAGCGCCGAGTCGCTGTTCCGCGCCACCAACTGCTTGAGGGTGTTGACCGCCTCCTCGTACTCGAACATCCGCATCAGGGATACGGCCAGTTGCAGGTATGCATCCTCCTTGGCCGGATCCAGCTTGATGGCCGTGCGCAAATACTCGGCCGCCTCCTTGTCCTTGCCGGCCGAAGCCATGATGGCGCCGGCCATGACATAGGGCTCGCGGTAAGAGGGATCGAGCTTGGTGGCTTTGTTGATGTATTCCAGCGCCTCCGCCACCTGTCCGATCTTCACCTTGATCTCGGCGATAGCCGTGTAGAGAAAGGCCGACTGCGGATCGAGCTCGAGGGCATCCCGCAGATAGCCCAGGGCGGTCGGGTAATCACCCTCGTTGCTGGCCAGACGGGCACGGGAGTACAGATACAGGGCGCGGGCATGGTTATCCTGGAATACGGGGGCAATGGGGGCATCTGGGCTTGGCAGGCTTCCGAAGGCGGCGCATGAAGAGAGCATTGCGCTGCACAGCAGTATGATCAGGTATATGGGCATTGCCACGGCTGTCCGTTCATGAAAAAGAATAACAAAACCTAGCATGAAACCATACCAGCGTCAAACGATTATCGGTATGGCTCAAGCCCTTGCGAACAGGGTGGTTTGATGGTACTCTTTCCGCGGAAACGAGGCGTTTGCGATGATAGGGTCCATGGTAAAATCGCTGTTGAAACCAGAGGCGTATCCCGAGCCGACACGCGCCGTGCAGATGGTGCAGACGCACGTCTCATGGATATTCATCACCGACACCCACGCCTACAAGGTCAAAAAACCGGTGGACTTCGGGTTTCTCAACTTTTCGACCATAGACCGGCGGCGCTTTTACTGCAACGAGGAGGTGCGGCTCAACCGCCGGCTCTGCCCGGAGATCTACGAAGGGGTGGTGGAGTTGCGGGATACGCCGGGCGGCGCCGCCTTTCACGGAGAGGGGCCGGTCATCGACTATGCCGTCAGGATGCGGCGCCTGCCGGCGGAGCGGATGCTGGACCGGCTGGTGGAACAGGGGGCCATATCTGCCGCCGACATGGCC
>DATBXI010000187.1:0-2107 GCA_036514355.1 Desulfuromonadaceae bacterium | reverse complement strand
GGCCGGCATCGGGCCGGAGGAACTCGACCTGATAGTCCTCGGCACCGTGACGCCCGATTTCCCCTTTCCCGCCACATCCTGCATCGTCCAGCACGAATTGGGCGCCCACAATGCAGCGGTCTTTGACCTCTCTGCAGCCTGTTCCGGTTTTGTCTACGGCCTCTCCATCGCCGACAGCTACATCCGGAGCGGATTGAAACGAAAGGTGCTGGTCATCGGTGCGGAGGTGCTGTCGCGCATCGTGGACTGGACCGACCGCAACACCTGCATCCTGTTCGGCGACGGTTCGGGGGCGGTGGTAGTAGAGGCGACCGAAGGGGACGCCGGCATCCTCTCGACCCACATTTTCAGCAACGGCAGCTTCTGGGAGACGCTCTACCAGCCCGGCTGCGGCAACAGGAATCCGGCCTCCCAGAGCCGCACCATCGAGGAGCGGCTCTTCTATGTCAGGATGGAGGGGAACGACGTCTTCAAGCATGCCGTGCGTGCCATGGAGGAGGCGGCATTTGCGGCCCTGAACGCCAACAACCTGGCACCGTCCGATATCTCGCTGTTCATCCCCCATCAGGCCAACCGTCGCATCATCGATGCCACCGGCAAGCGCCTCGGCCTGGGGGAAGACAAGGTGTTCGTCAACCTGCACCACTATGGCAACACCTCCTCGGCCTCCATTCCCATCGCCCTTGACGAGGCCAACCGGGCCGGCCGCCTGCAAGCGGGCGACATCGCCCTGCTGGATGCTTTCGGTGGAGGATTTACCTGGGGCTCGGCCCTGCTGCGCTGGTGAAATCTGTTCGAGGTTCGATGTTCGAAGTTCGAGGTTTAAAACATCGAACATAGAACAAAGTACATCGAACTGTCTTTAAGGAGATATACATGACCAAGACCGCCTTCATCTTCCCCGGCCAGGGTTCCCAGTATCCCGGCATGGGCAAGGAACTGGCCGACACCTTTCCGGTGGCGCGACAGGTCTTTGAAGAGGCCGATGACAGCCTGGGCCTGAAACTCTCGGACATCTGCTTCAGCGGCAGCGAGGACGAACTGAAACTGACCGCCAACACCCAGCCGGCCATCCTGACCGCCAGCATTGCCGTGCTGCGCGTCCTGGAGCAGGAAACCGGTCTGCAGGCGTCGTATCTGGCCGGCCACTCCCTGGGCGAATATTCTGCCCTGGTCTGCTCCGGTGCCCTGGCCTTCAGCGACGCAGTCAGGACGGTACGGGCCCGCGGCACCTTCATGCAGGAAGCCGTGCCGGTCGGCACCGGCGCCATGGCCGCCATGCTGAGCGTCGAGAAAGAGGTGCTTGAGGCGATCTGCGCCGAGGCGGCCCAGGGCGAGGTGGTGGCACCGGCCAACTTCAACTCCCCGGGCCAGATCGTCATCGCCGGCCACAGCGGGGCCGTCAACCGGGCCATCGAGATCGCCAAAACGCAGGGGTTCAAAAAGGCCATGCTGCTGCCGGTCAGCGCACCGTTCCATTGCACCCTGATGCAGCCGGCCGCCGACAGGTTGAAAGAGGTGCTGGACAACGTGGCGGTCCATGACATGAAGCTGCCGGTTGTGGCCAATGCCGATGCAACCGCCAACAGCGACAAGGGCCGCGTCAGGCCGCTCCTGGTTGCCCAGGTCTGCGCACCGGTCCTGTGGGAGCAGTCGGTTGCCGCCATGACGGCGCTGGGGGTCAGCCGCTTCGTGGAGATCGGGCCGGGCAAGGTGCTGAGCGGCCTGGTCAAGCGCATCGCCAAGGAGCTCGCCGCTGATGTGGCCATCGCCAACATCGAGGATGTGGCCGGCATCAGGACGGCAGGGGAGGCGTTATGACACTCGCGGGTCAGGTGGCGCTGGTCACCGGCGCATCACGCGGCATCGGCAGGGCCATTGCCCTCAAGCTTGCCGCAGAGGGAGCTTTCGTCGTCGCCACTGCCACCTCGGAAGGGGGCGCGAGCGCCACGGTTGAGGCGATTGCGGCCCAAGGAGGAAAGGGTAGGGCCGTCAAGCTGGACGTTTCGTGCGCCGCGGAGGTGGAAGCCCTGATCCAGGCCATTGCGGCCGAACAGGGTCGGCTGGACATCCTAGTCAACAACGCCGGCATCACCAAGGACGGTCT